>DATFIF010000121.1:0-5601 GCA_035270405.1 Paludibacteraceae bacterium
TTGTCCATTCAGTATTTTAATCAAATTATTAAGGTAAAACCGTATTTGGTCGAACCTTATTTTTACCGTGCGATTGCTAAAATTCAGCTCGAAGATTACGCTGGAGCAGAAGATGATTGTAACGATGTCATTCAGCGAAATCCTTTTATGCCACAAGCATTTTATGCGCGTGGTTTTGTGAGAATGCGTTTAGGAAAAATAGCAGAAGCTGAACGTGATTTTTCAAAAGCACTGGAATTTAGTCCTGAAAACTCGACCTATACCATTAACCGTTTGGAAGCCTATTTACGTTCCGATAAATTTGATGAGGCGCTGGCCGATGTCGACGCTTTAATTCGTCGCAATAAAACTTCTACCGATTTAAAGTACGAACGAGGACGAATTTTACTGATGAAAGGCGATACGATTCCTGCGTTGCTTGTATTTGATGATTTGGTAATGACTGATAGTACTAATGCCGATGTTTGGGGAGCGCGCGCGGTGATTAAATTGCAATTGAATGATGATGGTGGCGCCTTAGCCGACTATAATCATGCCATTCAACAAGGTACGCGTAATCCGGGTTATTATGTAAATCGTGGAATTTTAAATTACCAAGTAAAAAATTACCGCCGTGCATTGGCAGATTATGACCAAGCTATCGTGCTTGACCCAACGAATGAAACGGCTCTGTTTAATCGTTCGTTGTTGCGCGCCGAAGTGGGCGATGTGAATAATGCCATTACGGATTTAACAACCGTACTCACTCGCAACCCAGATTATCCCAATGCCGTGTATCAGCGTGCACTCCTGTTTGCGCAATTGTACGATTGGAAATCGGCAGAAGCTGATTTCTCTACGATTATTGCTAAATATCCTAATTTTGTACCTGCTTATTACGGTCGTGCTCGTATGAGTGAAAAGTTAGGAAAAAAACGCGCCGCATTTGAAGATTACGACCAAGCCGATAAATTGATAACGGCTGCCAAAAATAAAACTGCCGACGATGTTCAAAAGCAGTTAGCTGTGAAACCAACTTTCGCTCAACATGAATCGGTAGCCAAAGAGCGTTCACGTCTCTTTAGTACCCAATCCATCGATACAAAAATGAGTTCCGAAGATATTCGTGGCACCATTCAAAACAACCAAATGGAGATTGTGAGCGAAAAAAACTTTGTGTTGTCATATTATCAAAAAGAGGATTTAGTGCGTAAAAATGAGCGTTATAGTCCGTTGATTTCTGAGTTAAATGACAAACGGATATTGCCTGCTAGAATAAAATTGGTCAATCGAGAAATATCGTTGAGTTCGCCACTTATTAATTCTCATTTTAAATCGATTGATGAATATTCTAAGCGATTGGAAGTGTACAAAACGAATGCGGATTTATATTTAGCTCGTGGTATTGATTATGCGTTGGTACAAGATTTTACGAGTGCTATCAATGATTTTTCACGAGCGATTTATTTTGATTCGGAAAATCCGCTAGCCTATTTTTCGCGTGCGAATATCCGTTTTAAAGAGTTGGAATTCAGGGTGAATAGTGCTACAACAGTGAAAACGGAGCAACAAAAAGCTTATGAAAAGGAGTATGCGTACGATTTTGAGATGATTATGCGCGATTATGATAAAGTGATAGAGCTTGCTCCTGATTTTCCTTTTGTCTGGTTTAATCGGGGAAATGTGCTATCTGTTCAGAAAGATTTTAAGGCAGCGATTCAAAATTATTCGAATGCGATTGCTAGTGATAATGAGTTTGCCGAAGCCTATTTTAACCGTGGTTTAACCTACATTTTTATGGGAGATACTCAAAAAGGAATTGCTGATTTGAGTAAAGCTGGTGAACTGGGTATTTATCAATCTTATAATTATCTGAAACGGATGCGTGATTAAAAGTTCTTTTTTAGAAACGTAAAAAAAATGACAAATATTTAATACTAAACGAGCTATGGTTACATTTTATGTAATGTGTCAAACGAGTTTTGGACAAAATCTTTTTGTATTGTTGGGTGATGTAATAACTCCCATGCGTTATGTGGTTAATGGCCTGTGGACTTGCGAATTAAATACGCCAAACAAACTTCCAATGACGTATCGTTATTATATTGAGAATCCAGATAACTCACGTATTCAAGAGTCGCCAGAGGAGCGTTTGCTTCCAATTTTCAGTGGTCATTTAACCGTGCACGATACGTTTCAAGTAAAAAATAGTTCGTACGTTTTTCGTACGACACCTTTTGTGGAAGGATTATGTTTTCATAAAATAGATAAACTCCCAAAACTAGCGAAAACCAATTCGTTATTGATTGTGAATGCGCCTGCGGTAGAATCGCATCAAGGCGTCGCAGTTTTGGGTTCTCATCCGTTGTTAGGGCAGTGGGATGTGACGCAATTTGTAGCGATGAAACCTACAAGCCAAGCCAATTGGTTTGTGTCGATTAAATCGGACAAAACGTTGCAAGGCTCTGTCTATAAATTTATTATTTACGATTTGGAAACTCGTGCTATCGTGCGTTGGGAAGAGGGCGAAAATCGCCGATTACCGGAAATGGTTGGTTCCACGATGCTGACACAACCGTTTCGACAAACATTTCAATGGAAAGGTGCTGGAGTTGCTATTCCCGTTTTTTCATTGCGTAGTGAACAAGATTGGGGCGTTGGCGAATTTTACGATTTAAAAGAGATGGTTGATTGGGCGCAAAAAACGGGACAAAAACTGATTCAAATTTTGCCAATCAACGATACGACGAACAAAAAAACAGATGCCGATTCCTATCCTTACAATACGAATTCAGTTGATGCACTGCATCCAATGTATCTTAATATGAAAGCGTTGGGCGTGTTGAAAGATAAAAAACAGCTGTCCAAATTTGAACAAGCAGGCAAACGGTTGAATGCTCAATCATTTGTAGATTATGCGGCAGTAAATTCGTTGAAATGGGACTATATCACATTGTTATATCAGGAAGAATCGTCACACCTATTTGCTACCCAAGCGTATCAAGATTTTTATAAAGCTAATAAAAATTGGTTACTTCCATATGCTGTTTTTAGTACATTGCGTGATGAATTTGGCACCTCTGATTTTCGTCAATGGAAGGGATTTGTCAACTATGATGCTGAAGCGGTAAACGTATTTGCTGAAAAACAGCGCGACACTATCTCTATCTACTATTTTGTACAATATCACTTGGCACGTCAGTTGTCCGAAGTGCGTGATTATGCGCATTCTAAAGGCGTTGTTTTCAAAGGCGATTTGCCAATTGGCATCAGTCCTAATAGCGTTGATGCTTGGATGTTTCCACATCTATTCCATCTCGATAAACAAGCTGGTGCGCCACCCGATGATTTTTCGGTGACGGGTCAAAATTGGGGTTTTCCAACCTACAATTGGGAGGAGATGGCTAAAGATGGGTTTCTTTGGTGGAAAAATCGTTTTCAAAATATGGCTAACTATTTTGATGCTTATCGCATTGATCATATTTTAGGTTTTTTCCGTATTTGGGAAATTCCAAAATCAGCCGTTTGGGGTTTGTTAGGCTATTTTAATCCAGCTTTACCTCTTTCTAAAAGTGAAATTGAAGCTTATGGCATTCAGTTTGACAGAGAACGACTGCTGAAACCTGCTATCACGGATGCTGTTTTGTTCGAACTGTTTGATGTGCAAAAAGAGTCGGTGATTACGCAGTTTTTGGATGTTAAAAGTTCTGGAATTTATCAATTTAAACCGGTTTTTGATACGCAACAAAAAACGCAGCGCTATTTTGAACAAAATGGTTGGACGAGAGAAAAGTCAGATCTGTTACGGGCTTTGTTGGAGCTACATACCGAAGTTCTTTTTGTAGAAGATGTTTACGTCAAAAACACGTATCATCCACGCATAACCGTTCAAAAATCGCGCACATTTAATGCGCTCGACAACTTCGACAAAGAGGCTATAAATAAGATTTACGAAGAGTTTTATTTCCACCGTCATACGGAATTTTGGCGTCAGCAAGCTATGGCAAAACTTCCTGAATTATTGAGTACGACCAATATGCTGGTTTGTGGTGAGGATTTGGGTATGGTTCCAGCGTGCGTTCCTGCGGTGATGGATTCTTTGCAGATTTTAAGTTTAGAGATTCAGCGCATGCCCAAAAATCCAGCTACCGAATTTGTACTACCTCTTGAAACTCCTTATTTGTCGGTTTGTAGCACGGGTACGCACGATACGTCGCCATTGCGTAGTTGGTGGGTTGAAAATCGTGCAGCAACACAACGCTATTACACATATGTGCTTCATAATGCAGGTATTGCACCCATGGATTGTTCGCCCGAATTAGCCGAACAGATTGTGAATCAACAGTTACAAGCAAATAGCATGTGGGTTATTTTGCCTTTGCAGGATTATTTGGCTATGGACGGCACGTTACGATTACCCGATTCTGATGCCGAACGCATAAACGATCCTAGTAATCCGCACCATTTTTGGAGTTATCGTATGCATCTCACCTTGAGTAACTTAAATAAAGAAGTTGATTTTAACCATACGTTGAACCGCTTGATAAGAGGCTCTCGTCGCTAAGTTTGTGATTGATTTTATGATTATTATAGTGTTTTTTTAAGATGAATAAATTTAGATTTTTTTTAGTTGCGTCTGTTCTTTTTGCAAGTGTAACATTGTCGGCACAAACGCTGGCACGCTACGAGATGCGCTTGGCACATCTGTTTGAGACCGTAAAAATAGCTGAGAGTGATTCTGTTCGTTTACAGTGTAATGATTCTATTACATTGTTGTTAAACAGTGCATTACAACTTTCCGAATCGTTCATTTATCCTTTTGACAGCTTGGTGTATGTTGGTAAAATAACCTCCGACGATAACTTATTACGCGTTTATACGTGGGATATCGTCACCGATAGCGGATTAGTTTTTAGTGGATTTTTGCAATCGTCTTCAGGCAAAATCACTCGGTTAGAACAGCGAAAAAAAGCCTATCTCCCAACTTTAAAACAGTCGATTTCAACTCGCGATTGGTACGGAGCTTTGTACTACCGTGTGGTAGCTTACAAATATCACAAACAGAAAATTTACCTCTTGGCCGGGTGGAGTCAGTGCGCTCCACAACATCAATATAAAGTACTTGATGTACTTTCGTTTGATGAATTTGGAAGCGCACAGTTGGGATTACCCATTTTCTTTGATGAAGAAGGTGAAGTTTTTGCTCGTGCGGTGTTTGAATATGATCTCGCTGTTGTTATGTTTTTAGATTATCAACCGTCCAAAAAACGCTTTGTGTTTGATCATTTATCACCCATGAAGTATTTTGAAGACGACGTCGTAACACTCGGTCCTGACATGTCTTTTGACGCGTATGTGCGGAAATCTAAAGGCTGGTTTTTGAAGGAAGATATTCGTGTAAAAAATCGCTAAACTATAAAACTGACCAATTGCTGAACTGTAGGCGTGTGCAATCTCTTATGAACTCGGAAAAACCTTACTAATTTGTATTGTTTTTTCGGGTTTTTTTACCTATTTTTGCTGTTTGATAGGGACTACTTTGTTTGTAGTTGATAATCAGTATAAAAACAGATAAAATAACGTTGTGCTTAAGGATGATAGAGTCCGTTTAATACAGCGTAG
>DATFIF010000122.1:0-17143 GCA_035270405.1 Paludibacteraceae bacterium
GTATAGTAGTATATTTTTAGAGCATGGCTTTTACCTGGTTGTAAACATTGGCACCGTTAAAACCAAGCTTTTCATCAAGCACTTTATATGGTGCTGAGAATCCGAATGATTCAAGGCCCCAGATTTTCCCGTTTTCACCAACAAGACCTTGAAGGTTCACAGGAAGACCAGCTGTCATACCAAAGCGTTTAACACCTGCCGGCAACACTGATGCCTGATATTCTGCAGACTGGTTTCGGAAAAGGCCTTCTGAAGGAACTGAAACGATGCGTACCCTGATGCCATCTTTGCGAAGAAGTTCTGCACCGTCAACAAGTGTTGAAACCTCAGATCCTGAAGCCAACAATACTACATCTGGATTTCCATCACATTCTACCACATATGCGCCTTTTGATACCTGCAATGCCCGCTGATAGCTGCTTCCTGGCAAATCCTTGATGTTCTGACGGCTAAAGATAAATGCTGTAGGAGTTTTGGTATTTTCAAGTGCAAGTTTGTATGCTACTGTACATTCATTTACGTCTGCAGGGCGAAGAACAAGCATGGAATTGTTTCCACTGTGATTCTTCAGTTTTTCCATAAGACGGATTTGAGCTTCCTGTTCAACTGGTTCGTGAGTTGGTCCATCTTCACCTACACGGAATGCATCGTGCGACCAAATAAATTTCACTGGTAATTCCATCAAAGCAGCCATACGAACAGCTGGTTTCATATAATCAGAGAATACAAAGAAGGTAGCACAAGCAGGAATAACGCCACCATGTAACGCCATACCAAGACAAACGCAAGCCATAGTTAATTCAGCAACACCAGCTTGTAAGAATGCGCCCGAAAAATCGGTGCGAGTCATAGCGTGTGTTTGTTTCAAGAAACCATCTGTTTTGTCAGAATTCGACAAGTCAGCACTTGCAACAACCATGTTTTCAACCTGTTTTGCCAATGAAGCCAACACCGTAGCAGAAGCCGTTCTTGTAGCTTGGTTTGCTTTTTGTTCAATGAGTGACCAATCAACTTTAGGAGTTTTTCCAGAGAAGAATAGATCCATTTTAGAAGCTAATTCTGGATTTTCTGTTGCCCATGAAGCTTTTTCGGCTTGTTTTTGAGCAACAATTACTTTCAACTCTTCCTCACGTCTAGCATAAATAGCTTTTGTCTCTTCGAAAAATAGGAACGGATTTTCTGGATTTCCCCCTAAATTTTTAATTGTATTAATGTACGCGTTTCCACCAAATGGTGCACCATGAGTTTCACAATGACGTTCAAAACAGGAATCGTCAGCTTTACGTGCGCCTTTACCCATAACCGTTTTACCGATAATAATCGTAGGTTTTTTGGTTTCAGCTTTGGCAGTTCTCAATGCATTACGAATTTGATTGGCATCATTACCATCAACTTCAATGACACGCCAGCCCCAAGCATCGTATTTTTGAGCCACATTTTCGCTTGTTACAGCATCGGTTTCAGTAGATAGTTGAATATCGTTTGAATCGTAAAACATAATCAAATTACTCAAACCTAAGTGACCTGCAATGCGTCCTGCGCCTTGTGAAATTTCTTCTTGTACGCCGCCATCTGAAATATAAGTATAAATCGTTTGATTCATCACTTGACCAAATTTTGCTTTCAAAAATTTAGCAGCAATAGCAGCACCTACGGCAAATGTGTGACCTTGACCAAGTGGACCAGACGTGTTTTCTATTCCACGCATGACATCAACTTCAGGATGACCTGGTGTAACGCTACCCCATTGACGAAACTGTTTTAAATCATCAAAAGAATATTTGCCGGTACAAGCTAATACAGAATACAACATCGTTGACATGTGCCCTGGATCTAAGAAAAAACGGTCACGACTTTCCCATCTTGGATTTTGTGGATCATATTCCAAAAATTCAGAATAAAGTACGTTAATAAAATCAGCACCACCCATGGCACCTCCTGGATGTCCTGAGTTTGCTTTTTCGACCATCGATGCTGCCAGAATACGAATATTGTCTGCAGCTTTGTTTAATTGTTCTACTGTGTTCATAGGAAAATATTATGATTAAAATTAAATATTATAAGAGATTGACAAAGATATAAAGAATGTGAATAGAAACAAAAAAGGAGACTTACTGAACTTATTCCAAATTCAAACGATTTCCTTTGGGATATTGTACACTGTAACTTGTCGTAACTGTGCGAGAATCGCCTGGTTCTAAATCCAATTCCCATGTAAGAATCCCAGTTTCTTTGTTGTTTTCAGAAGCTGGCGTTGTCTCTTTTAATAACTCCACCACTATATCTTTATTGGTTGAAATAGGATATTGATCTTTCAGAACGGCGTGAATGGCTTTTGTTTGATTATTTTTAATAGTCAATTTATAAGTTAAAACCATTCTAGTAGTCGATCCAAATGTTTTGACTGAACTGAAATCTTTCACTTTTTCTCGAGTGACACTGACACGTTTGTCACTACCAAGAGTTAATTTCAATTTTGGGTCAGTAGAGTTAGCGTCGATGGTCGTTTCACCTACATACGATCCTTCAAACGAAATATTGGCTTTACCACTCAATAAATTCAACTTATTCCAATCTGTAATTTCTGCCAATAAGTATGTTTCTGTATCCAATTTTGGGGCACAATAGTATGTAAGCGTTACAGGCGTTTCATACGATTTTAAATCAACCGATTGTTCTTTTCCATTACCTGGAATGGTGTAAGGTATGTCCAATTTGTACTCTACGGTCAAGGCTTTTTCAGTTTGAGTGATAAAGTCTTCCATACTTTTGGTAATGATTTCCACAACGCCGTTTTTAGCTTGTGAACCATAGTGTTGAATCGTTTGATTATCGTTTAAAACCCGCATCGACTTAATAAAATTTGGATTCAATGATTTGGCATATTCAGCACTTACAATTTCATAATCAACTAAATAGAGAGGCTCTGAATTTGCTGTCGACTCACTGTCTTTAGTTGAACTCTTAGCAAGACCTCTCACAACAACATCTGATTTGACATTGTAAGCAGAAGCTTGTTCCATCATTGCCAATTGATACGTGGGTTGTATATAATCTAAAAACCACGTATTAAAAAACGAAGCATTTTTGTTGAATGTAGGATTAGCGGTTGAAAGCGTGAGTTTTACTTGATTCCAATCGAGTCCTGTTGTTTGACGCACTTTCGATTTGCCAAGGATTTTTATCGGTTTGTCGGTCGACACCACATTGATATCATAATAAGGTGTCCAATTGGCAGCTGTGGTAAAATAGCTCACGGTAACAGAGGCTTCAGACGCGGCTGGTGCAGCTAAAGTCAATTTCAAAATTCCTGTGTTTTTACCTCCCTTTCCAAGTTCTTGCTGCAATTGATTTGAGATTCGTGTTATCTGCTTATCAATTTTATCTTTCGTTTTACTGTCCGTTGCAATCAAAATATCTAAAGCGGTGGCTTTTGTTTTGTACAGGTCCATATTGCTTGAGATATCAGCTACTGTTGAACCTTTTTCGAGTAACGACAGGTTTGTTTCAACTCCTTTTCGCAACAAAACCAATAAATCCTTGTTGATTTTGAGAGAAGAGACCACTTTATTTAAATCTACTTGATACAACTCTAAAGAGTCACGCAATAATTTGACCGACGGATTGTCTTTAGCTGGCTCCAAATAATTCACAGAAAATTCTGTAGAGGTTACCATTACGCCATTATTAACTTTTACTTTTAAGCTATTACGGTCAATTTGAGGACTTAAACCCTCAATAGAAATTTCATTTTCTCCATTTGTTACAGTCGCTGAAGCTACGTGTGTTAATTCAGCACCATTAAAATAGACGGTAGCTGTTTTCAACGTTGCTTTTGTATTTGCAGCAAAACTAACACTACCACACACGAGTATGATAGCCAACAGTAAAGATGTTCTACGAGTTTTCATAAATTTTAATTATTTAAAAATGATTATTTTACCCAATTTTCCACGTCTTCTTTGGTAGGATTTACCAATCCAAGTTTATTTTTCTTGTTGTAACCACATAAATCTTGGTGTAATTTATTAGGATTTTCTCCTTTTAAATTATCAACCATATCAAAACCTAACTTTTGCAACGGCTCTACCCATTCAGGAGCAACACCTAAAGCGATAAATTTATTGGTGTCATCTTTTTTCTGCACTTTTTCAGGTTTCATTTGTGGAAAAAATAGAACTTCTTGAATAGCAACTTGTCCTGTCATCAACATCACCAAACGATCCATACCAATTCCCATGCCTGATGTTGGCGGCATACCATATTCCAAAGCACGTACAAAATCCATATCGATAAACATCGCTTCATCATCACCTTTTTCGCTCAATTTCAACTGTTCGTTAAAACGTTCGAGCTGATCTATCGGATCATTTAGTTCTGAATAGGCATTACATATCTCTTTCCCATTCGCCATCAATTCAAAGCGTTCGGTTAAATCTGGATTATCACGGTGTTTTTTGGTCAATGGAGACATTTCCTTAGGATAATCGGTGATAAAAGTTGGTTGAATGTAGTTTCCTTCGCAAAAATCACCGAAAATTTCATCGATCATCTTCCCTTTTCCCATCGTATCGTCCACGTTCATTTTCAATGCTTTACAAACCGTACGAATTTCCGCTTCTGTTTTTCCTGTCAAATCATATCCAGTGAACTCTTTGATAGAATCGAGCATTGTAATACGTTTAAAAGGTGTTTTAAAGCTAATCACATGATCGCCAATATGAACTTGGTCCGTATTATTTACATCCATACAGATTTTGTGAATCATCTGTTCTGTAAAATCCATCATCCAATTATAATCCTTGTAAGCAACATAAATTTCCATACACGTAAATTCTGGATTATGCGTGCGATCCATACCTTCGTTACGGAAGTTTTTCGAAAATTCATAAACACCCTCAAAGCCGCCAACAATCAAACGTTTCAAATATAATTCATTGGCAATACGCAAATATAATGGAATGTCTAATGCGTTATGATGTGTTGTAAACGGACGAGCCGCTGCTCCACCAGGAATTGATTGTAAAATCGGCGTTTCAACTTCCATATAATCGTGAGCATTGAAAAAATCACGCATAGATTGATAGACTTTCGTGCGTTTTTGGAAAATTTCTTTCACACCTTCGTTTACCACCAAATCGACATAACGTTGACGGTAACGCATTTCAGGATCTTCAAATTTATCATACGCCACACCATCTTTATATTTCACGATTGGTAGTGGACGTAATGCTTTGCTAAGTACGGTCAATTCTTGACAATGAACGCTAATTTCGCCCATTTGTGTGCGAAAAACAAACCCTTTGATACCAATAAAATCACCAATATCTAGCAATTTTTTAAAAACTATATTATACATTTCAGGTTGTGCTTCGGTAGAAATATCATCTCTTGAAATATACACTTGAATACGTCCTTTTGAATCTTGTAATTCAACAAACGAAGCCTTCCCCATAATACGACGACTCATAATGCGCCCTGCAATACAAACCTGTTTAACAGATTCCTCATCTTTAAAATCGGCTTTGATTTCGGTAGAAAAAGCATCGGTTGGATACTGCGCTGCAGGATAAGGCTCGATGCCCATCTCGCGCATGGTTACAAGACTTTGACGTCTAAATAATTCTTGTTCTGAAAATTCCATAACGTTATAATTAGTTTTTTGTTTTTTTAATTAGTTCAATAACTGTTTCATAAATTCATCGCCTGATAAAATACCAAAAGCACCTTTTTTTACTGAAAACTCATCAAACTCCATCACGACATCTGCTTTTATTGTGGGATTATAAATCACAAATGGCACAGGATTAGCCGTATGTGTACGTAAATGACAAGGCGTTGGGTGATCAGGTAAAATAGCCACTGTTACTGGCTCTGACATCAACTTGATAGCTTCCATAATCGGTTTCACTAATCGTTCCGACAGATATTCAATTGTTTTCACTTTCAAATCCACATCGCCTTCGTGACCAGCCTCATCGCTCGCTTCCACATGTACAAATATAAAATCGTCGGTTTGCAAAGCGTCAATAGCTGCTTGCGCTTTTCCTTCGTAATTTGTAGTATACAATCCTGTGGCTCCTGCTACATCAATCGATTTAAGTCCGGCACTAATACCAATTCCTTTGATTAAATCAACAGCTGAAATCACTGAACCTGATTGTATTTCAAATAGTTCCGATAATGGTTTCATCTCTGATTTGTAGCCTGGCGACCAAAACCAAATACTATTGGCTGGGTCTTTGCCCGCCGCTCTGCGTTTTACATTCACTGGATGATTTTCGAGCAAAGTTTGCGAACGTACAATCAGTTCATTCAACACTTTGACGGTTGCATCCGCTTCAGGTAACTGCGCTGTAATTAAAACATCCTTAAAAGGAACTCCTACCACATCGTGTGGTGGCGTACACGTTATTCGTTTGTCGCCATGTTGCAATTTACACAGATGACGATACGAAATGCCAGTAAAAAACTGAACAGTTTGATTTCCTAACTCTTTCTGCAAAAAAAATATCAATTCGGCAGCCTCTTCATTAGAAATATGACCAGCTGAATGGTTTTTAATCTTACCATTTTCAATACAAATCAAGTTACATCGCATCACCAATTCGCCTTCGTAGATAGGAACTCCCATGCTGGCAGCTTCTAACACGCCACGACCTTCAAATATAGATGCCACATCGTAGCCCAAAACCGATAAATTGGCAATTTCACTTCCTGGCAAAAATCCGTCAGGCACGGTATGCAATAATCCGCATTGTCCTAATTGAGTCACTTCGTCAATAGTTGGTTTGTGAGCTTTCTGCAAAGGAGTTTTTCCGCCCAATGCTTCTATTGGCTCATCCGCCATGCCATCGCCCAATATGACTACATATTTCATGACGCTTGAATATCGTTTTCGAGAATTACTTGTTCTAATTTCTCAAGCGTTTCAGCCAATGAGAGATTACTTTCGCCACCGGCAGCGTTCAAATGTCCACCACCATTGAAATGCTCTGCTGCCATTTTATTCACAGGAAACGTGCCTTGTGAGCGAAATGAGAGTTTTACTTTTTTGACATCTTCTTTGACCAATATCGAAATGTCAATTCCTTCGATTGATAAAGGTATGTTTACAAATCCTTCAGCATCACCTATTTGATAATCAAAACGCGCCAACTCTTCCATCGACAAATTGATGACAGCAGTACGTTGTTCTTTGTACAATTTCATTTTATCAATTAAGCAAAATCCCATCAAGCGCATACGATGCTCAGAATAGGTGTTATACACTAAACGATAAATATTATCTTTATTGATACCTTTTGATAACAATTCTGATATAATATGATAGATTTCAGGACTTTGCGATGCGTATGAAAAATTACCAGTATCGGTCATCATGCCTACATAAATAGCTTCAGCACATTCTTTTGTGATGTTTTGGAAAAATCCCATCCGACAAATAAGGCGAAAAACCAGTTCGCTAGAAGATGATATTTCGGGATGTGAAATAGTGACATCTGCAAAATCTCCAGGATATAAATGATGATCTATCAGAATTTTCTTAGCATGAGATTGTTCAATAAATGGCTTGGCACCATTGATACGTTTCAAATCATTGAAATCTACACCAATGATTAAATCTGCTCCCGTTATTAAAGTTTGTACTTCCTTGCTTTTTTCTTCAAGCACGATAATCTCGTCAGCGCCACTCATCCAGTTTAAGAAACTTGGAAAACGATTGGGAACTACCACAACAGGTTCTTTACCAAGTGATTTCAAAAAATGATACAGCGCCAATGACGATCCAATAGCATCACCATCAGGCGACAAATGTGAAATAATAACGATACGCTCAGCGGCTTCTATCAGTTTGTACGAACGTGTAACGTGATCCTCTATAATAATCTTGCTTAACATAAAAGTATAGTTCTATTTTAACTTACAAAGATAAGGAAAATTGCTGAATTTAACATCACCGTCCGCTATAAATAAAAACCAACTAAGAAACTTAGTTGGTTTTTATCATTTATAAAATAAGTGTATTACTTACGATCCATACAGTGTTGTTGCCACTTCCATGCAGAAACTAATGTCTCTTCAACAGTAGCTTTTGCCTTCCACTTAAGTACTTTTTGCGCTAATAGCGGATTTGCCCAAACCTGTTCAATATCCCCTTCTCTACGACCTACAATTTCGTAAGGAACTTTCACACCATTAACAGCTTCAAACGTTTTAATCAACTCCATGACAGACAAACCTTTACCCGTTCCTAAATTGAAAACTTCTGGTTTTTGTAAATCTTTATTTATTAAGCGATCGACCGCTGTAACGTGCGCATAAGCCAAATCCATCACATTGATATAGTCGCGAATACAGGTACCATCAGGCGTATTATAATCGTTGCCAAATACTTTAATTTTTTTGCGAATCCCTGCAGCTGTTTGTGTTACAAACGGAACTAAGTTTGTAGGAATACCATTTGGCAATTCGCCAATAGCAGCCGAAGGATGAGCACCAATCGGATTGAAGTATCGTAAAAGAATGCTCTTAATAGATGGATTGGCATGAACTGTATCTACAATAATATCTTCGCAAATCTGTTTGGTGTTACCATAAGGTGATAAGGCTTTTTTGATAGGCGCCTGCTCATCAACTGGCAATAAATCGGGCTGTCCATACACAGTACACGACGACGAAAAAACCAATCCTTCGACTTTGTGAATAGGCATTAATTCAAGTAAATTCACTAACGAAACAACGTTGTTACGGTAGTATTTTAAAGGCATCTCTACAGATTCTCCAACGGCTTTATTGGCGGCAAAATGAATAACAGACTTTATCCCTTCATGTTTTGTGAAAAACTTGTCCATTGCCACATAATCTGTGCAATCAATATTCTCAAAAATAGGACGTTTCCCTGTAATTTGTTCGATACCGTTAAGTACTTCAATATTTGAATTCGACAAATTATCAACCACGTATACTTCGTATCCAGCTTCGATAAGTGCTACTACGGTATGCGATCCAATATAGCCAGTACCACCAGTTACCAAAACTTTTGGCGATGATGTGAACTTACTAATCATTTGTTTGAGTTTTTTTGTTACTTCCATAATTGTTGCGGATAAACACCTTCACGAATTAATTTACTAATTTGTAAAACTACTTGCGGACGATCTTCGGTATAAGTTACGCCAAACCATTTAGCAGGCGTATCAATTACTTTACAAGTTGCCTTTTTATTGGCTATAAGTTCGTCTACGACGGTTGGTATATAATATTCTGATTGTGGTTCCATGCCTCGTTCAGCTAAAAAAATCGCAAATGATTTTTTTGAAAATTCAAAATAATCAGGCGTAAAACCCCACATATTCATAGAAACTAACGCCGAATTTGGAATCGTTTCATAACCTCCATGTTCCAAAGGATAGTGTATAACACCACTGTCAGACTCTATTTTCGTACGTTCAACAACAGATGTCAATAAATTGTGTTCATCCACACTGCAAACACCGCGATTAACGGCTCCACTTTCAGAAAGCGTGTTACTTATATGATAAGCAATCATGCAATAATCGCCAATTTTTCCAACAGAATTCTGTAAAAAATCAGCTAAAAGTTGATAAGATTCACGTCCGTAAAAATCATCTGAATTAATAACGGCAAAAGGTGTATCAATAACATCTTTCGCCATAAGTACAGCATGATTTGTGCCCCAAGGCTTAACGCGTTCTTTATCGTATGTGCTACCTGCTGGCACGCTGTCAATTTCTTGAAAAACCACTTCTACGGGAATGTGATTTTCGTATTTACTGACGATTTGTGTCCGAAATTCAGCTTCAAAGCTATGCCGAATCACAAAAACTACTTTTCCGAATCCAGCTCTAACGGCATCATACACAGAGTAATCCATGATGGTTTCACCATTGGGACCGACGCCATCTAACTGCTTAAGACTCCCATATCGGCTACCCATTCCAGCGGCCAGAACTAACAATGTTGGTTTCATACTGATTTATTGTCTGAAAATTGTTGCAAAATTACACAAAAAAATCGATTTTGAAAACCAAAAAGTAAAATCAATTACTAATCTCTATCAAAACAACTCTATTTAATTCGCCTACAAACAGATAAAAGTTATCAACAATAACCACTTTTTGGAATAGCGACTTACTGTTTGAAAGTAGAAAAATGGACGATTTACTAATTATTTGATATTATTATTGCTCAATATTAAAAAAATCATTACCTTTGAGCACATTTTTTAACGACTTACACATACTTCATAATTATGACACATCAAATTGATAGACTCGACAAAAAAATTCTTCAAATGATTTCTCAAAATGCGCGTATTCCTTTTTTGGAAGTTGCTCGCGAATGTAATGTATCAGGAGCTGCCATTCATCAACGGGTACAAAAACTAGTAAATTCGGGCGTAATAAAAGGATCTGAATTTATTGTTGATACCTACAAAGTTGGTTATCAAACGTGTGCTTATGTGGGCATTACCATCAAAGATATGTCGTACTTTAAAGATGTGATTGAAGCCTTAAAGAAAATTCCTGAAATTGTAGAATGTCACTCTACTACAGGTAAATACACGATGTTTGTGAAAATATATGCCAAAGATAACCGTCATTTAATGAATATTATTGTTGAAAAAATAACACCACTTACTGGCGTTGGTAATACTGAAACATTTTTAATTTCTCTTGATGAAATGTTTAAACGCCAAATTTCAGGATTCGAGACAAAAGAACTTCCAGAATAAGAAAAAATGAGGTATTGAAAAGGCTGTATATTTTTGATATACAGCCTTTTTTTATAGCTTTATATCTACTATTTGATAGGAATAGAACTAAATTTCATGTTAATAACTTTTTAACTAAACCTTTTCTTTACGATACAAAATGAGCTACTTTTGTAGTTCAATTTTAGAATTATGCGTCAAAACAATTTTGAATTATCAAATGAAGAATTAGCTATCATCAAACACTACGAAGAGGCTCATAAAAAGGGGCAATCGGGTTATTTTGATGTGGAGGATTTGGAGTTTATTATAGAACATTATTTGCAATTAGGCGAACTTCAACGTGCCGAAAATGCGCTTCAATTTGCGCTCAAATTACACCCTGACAGCTCCTATTTACACTGTAAGAAGGCACGTATTTACACAAATTTAGGTCAATTTGATGAAGCCTTAGAATTAATTGAGAAATATCAAGAAGTCGGTAATCCTGCACACATATTTACGAAAGCCGAAATCTTACTCAAAACGGATCATCGTGTGGATGCCATCTTACTTTTTCGCGAATTGGTGGATAATTATAGTGATGATGACTTGACGGAAATCTGCCTTGACATAGTCACAATGCTACACGTTTTTCAAGACTATCACAACAGTGAATATTTTATACAAAAAGGTCTCGAAAAAGAGCCAGCCAACCTCGACTTATTAGTTGAATACGCTGTGAGTTTAGAACAGTTAGGTGAAATAGAAAAAGCCATTAGTGTCTATAATCTTATTTTGGATATCGATCCGTACAAAGCTTCAGCTTGGTTTTGTTTGGGATTACTCCACTTCAATTTGGAACATTATCGCGAAGCGCTAGAGGCGTTCGATTTCAACATAGCCATCAATCCTGAAGATACCATTGCTTGGCTCCAAAAAGGTCATTGTCATTTCAATTTAGAAGATTATGTACCTTCTATCAAATCTTACAAAAAATACTTAACAGATTATCCTGAAGATAGCATGGTAACCGCTTTTCTTGGAGAATGTTACGAGAACTGCGAAGCATTTGATTTAGCACTCACCTATTTTCTACAAGCTGCTCAATTAAATCTCGAAAATGCCGACGCTTGGCTAGGAGCAGCTATTTGCATGGTCGAAAATAACGATTTCACGAAAGCACTCGATTATATCAAAAGAGCGATCAATTCAAATCCAAATTCGGCCGAAAACTACTCTGTTCTTGGAGAAATAATGGACAAAACAAACCTAATAGAAGAGGCTAAAATGGCTTATCTCCACTCGTTAGATTTAGACCCAAAGCAAGCTGACACGTGGAAGGAACTAGGTGATTTGTATATGCAATCAGGCGAATTTAGCGAAGCAGTTTCATCTTACGAAAAGGCATTTGCGATAGATGCCACATTGGATAAATTGACGTTACTCATGTCTATGGCCTACTTTGGCGCAAAAGATGTTGATAAAATGTTGGAACTTTTTAGCTTAGCAGAAGCCACTTATAGTAATGCCCTCGAAACATTTTTATCGGTTTTTCCGGAAGCTAAACCCTTACTAACCAAATAATTTGCATGAAAAAAATTCTTATTGTTATCTTGTTGGCACTGCCTTTTTCGACATTTGCCCAACCACTCACCTCTTCCAAAGATTCATTATCGATCATACAACAAGTTGAACATTGGTATGATGCGAATATGAATTATACAAATATCACGATTTTAATGACCGTCGAAAGTTCATTTATTCCATTTCCATCAGAAATTGTGATTCCACCAGCAGCTTACGTGGCAAGTAAGCCTGAAAGTGATTTAAATATTTTTTTAGTTATCTTTTTTGGAACTTTAGGAGCTATTATTGGTGCGTTGATTAACTATTTTTTAGCCTTATGGCTCGGTCGTCCAATTATTTACAAATTTGCCGATAGTAAATTAGGCCATTTACTCCTTTTAAGCAGCGATAAAATTATAAAAGCTGAAAACTATTTCAACGAACACGGGAAGATATCTACGTTTATTGGTCGCTTAGTGCCTGGGATTCGTCAGTTAATTTCAATTCCAGCAGGTTTATCTAAAATGAATTTGGGAAGTTTTATTCTCTACACCACGCTTGGTGCCGGCATTTGGAATTCTATATTAGCCCTCATCGGTTATGTCGCTCACGGACAAGCAGATTTAATTAACACCTATAGTCACGAATTATCTCTGATTGTACTTGTTTTAATTGCTTTTGCTGCAATTTGGTGGCTCATCAAGAAACTCATTCAAAAAAATAAGAAGTAGTTATTTTATCACTTATGAAACACTATGGATTAATTGGGAAATCATTAAAGCACTCTTTTTCAAAGGATTATTTTATAAATAAGTTTGAAAAAGAAGTCGTTTTTGCAGATTATTCACTTTGCGAATTAGATATGATTAATAACGTAGAAAATATATTCGCAAGAAAGTGGAACGGATTGAATGTGACCATTCCATATAAAGAGCAAATCATCCCTTTTTTAGATGAATTGGACGAGTTGGCTGCTACTATTGGTGCTGTAAACACCATTCGATTCACTCAGAAGGATGGCAAAAGATGGCTGAAAGGTTATAATACAGACGCTATCGGTTTTCAACAAACACTCCAACCATTATTACTACCACACCATACACAAGCGCTGGTTTTAGGAACTGGCGGCGCTTCTAAAGCGGTCGTTTACGTTCTTGACAAGTTGAAAATTTCTTATCTGTATGTTTCGCGAGAAGCTGGTGTAGGTAAATTATCGTACGACGAACTTGATGCTGAAATTATAGACACACACAAACTCATTATTAACACCACGCCACTCGGTATGTTTCCTAAGTCAGAAAGTTATCCAGATATTCCATATCGGGCAATTGGTAGTAAACATTTACTCTACGATTTGGTGTATAATCCTGAAAAGACGCTCTTTCTATCAAAAGGTGAAGCGCAAGGTGCTGTCATAAAAAACGGATTGGAAATGCTTGTCAAACAGGCAGATGCAGCATATTCCATTTGGACTGCATAAAAAAAGTACTACTAAACGTAGTACTTTTTTTATGTAAATAGTATAACTCCTTAAAAACGATAAGATAATGATAACACCACATTGTGTGTATGTGTAAATACGGTTATTGGAGTAAAATCTGTTGTTTCATAAGGTTTGAATAGATCTTTCTTTTGACGATACGCATACGTTAAATCTACGCCAAAGCCTTTGTGACGAAAACCCAACCCACCAGTTCCATAGAGCGAGCCCTGATCTTTAAAATACTCCATATCTGTCCGAATTGTATTCATGGGAACTTCTTTTATGGCATCAGCTCTAACAGCAGGACTTTGATAAGCAAAACCTCCTCGTAGCGCAAATGCTTCTGATAGACGATATTCTGCACCAAGTTTAAATGTGTGACTTAATAAGGCTTCTCGTTTGATATCTGCGTTATCAAGTTTATACGGGTCGTCTCCGTTTAAAAAAGAATCGTATTCAGTATTTTCCTTTAAACGCATAGTTCCAGCATAATCCGTCAACATATAATCGAAACTCACAATGGCTGATTTACCGATAATAAATGCAATACTCGATTGGAATTTAAGTGGTGTTTGATACTGATAAAAAGCATTTCCGTTTGGAGCTTTTGCTGTGCCAACAAAATCAGTATCATATTCCAACTCTGCATAAAAACGATCACTCATAGAATAATAAGTTGGCGTATGCAGTGCAAAACCTAATCGCATAAAGGAAACTGGTCGTACAATCGCTCCAATTTTGAAATTAAACCCAAGACCTGAAGAGGTAAAGACATTTCTCAAACCAAAACTACCACCTGTTTCAAAGCTTTCACCATAAATAGAGGTTATTCCGTAGTCGATCGATTGTAAATTAAAACCCAATCCAAAATAGACAATATTACTTATATTGGCACCATAATTAAATCCAAACTCATCTACACCACCTCTTTCAATAGCTTTGTAACGTGCAGTTGAGGTTTCTCCAACATTCAATAGCGAGCCCCATTTCAGAGGATCACCATCAACGCCTGGATTGATTAAGTAGCCTTCATAGGCCAATTTCGAGAGCCAAGGTACATTTACATTGTCGTATGGGTTGTAGGTGTCCGTTGTTTCTAATGCTGACTTAGCAAATCCATTGGTAAAATTTCCCATATAATCAGTCATGGAATAAGGTGATTGACCACCACGAATATCCAAATAACGGTTGAAGTTTTTCAAACGATTATACGAAAAACTAAAATTATTGGCTACAAATCCGGTCTCCTTTGTTGGATCGATAAATGTAAAGACCAAAGAGGCGTTATTGATATTAAAATTAAATTTAGTGCCTTCTCCAGCCTGTTCCCACTTTGATTTGGTTTGAACAGTCATAAAATTACCTGTGAATGACACTTCTGAACTTCTGTAAATACCCAATCCTGCAGGATTGTCGACAATACTAGAAGCATCACCACCTAAAGCACCAAAAGCTCCAGCCATACTCATATAACGAGCTGTACCGTTAATCGAATTGTCAGCATAGCGTAAGGCGTCAAAAATTCCCTGTGCTGATACAGTTGCGCCTAAAACAACGCATGCTAAAGAGAAAATATATCGTTTCATATTTTTATTTTTAAGTTTAAAATTTAACTAACCTTTTAACGGCGTGTATCGCCACTACGTGATCCTCCACCGCCAGACGAAGAACCGCCTCCACGACTTCCACCACTAGATGTACCTGACGAGCGCGTTCCACTACTACTTGGTGAAGATGTTGTGGTGCTCGACCCTGAAGATGTTCCAGTATAACGTGTTCCACGATTTGTAGATGTAGAACTGTTAGGACTTGATGAGGTACCCGTTGAACGATTGCCACTACTTGATGGTGACGTTTGAACACGAACCGTAGAGCCGCTGCGAGTAGAAGTTCCAGTTGACGACGAGCGTGTACCAGCATTTGTAACCGTTGGGTCAGACGAGCGTGTAGTGCTTGATCGATTCACATTAGAATTTGAAGACGCACCACTATTTCGTGATCCTACGCCACTTGTGGTAGCAGCACTGCGACTATTGGAATAACGACCTTCGCTATTATGTTGGCGACGATATGTTTCGTTCGATCTGTCTGAATACGTATTACCTCCATGCGATGGATAATAAGGATAATAGGGTTGATAACAACCGTAACAATAATAGGGAGAATACCAAGAATTATAGAAATACGGATTCCAAGGATTCCATCCAAAAGGGCTATAATAACTCGTATAATAGAATGACATCCCCATCCACGGATTCCAACCCCAAGCAAAATTGTTCATTGAGTTTGAGTAATATGGATTCACATTGTAGTTTGAATTGTAATAATCATCTACTCCAGATATATCGAGATTTTTACCGTCGACATCAATCTGATATTTACCATTAGCCAAATCGTAAATAGTTGTATCATTCCCTTCGATATGAACCAATAAATTCTCGTTATGAAAGGCATTCAAACGCTGAGTATAGGTGTAAGTCTCTTCGGTAAGATTAGCATCGTCATCTAACATAACTTGCTTCTCTTGCACTTTCGCGTTGGATTGCTTTACAACATATCGAACATCTTGTTTAGGAATATCTGTTTTAGGATTAAAATAGATATCATCATATTGTGCAAAAGCCGAAACCGACAGTAAGCACATTGCTGTAAGAATCATTTTAAATTTAATCATAATAGCCTCCTTTTGTTAATGGGTATATCTACTTTAATGTACAAATATAGTGCAAAAACCGAAAATAATCAAGATGCTTAACCAAAATTAACCTGCCTGCCAATTTTTAAACTGATATTTAAAAGAATATACAACTGATTACAAAGTGTTTAGTCAATTTTAAATGATACAAAATTAATGAATGAATTTTAGATTAATAGTTGAATAAACCCGCCAAGAACTCAGATGCATCGGTGAAACTAACAACTTTTATGACAAATGTAGTGATTTTAAAGGATTAATTCGTACTTTTGCAGCGATTTTTTAGTAAAAACGATTAATTTTCAATTATGACCCAAAAGATTCAAATTCTAATGCGCGACAATGCTCTAGTGCGTTGGACAGCGCTTATTTTACTTGCATCGACCATGTTCTTTGCTTACATGTTTGTTGATGTTGTTTCTCCCTTACAAAGCATGTTGCAAGGCAAATTAGGATGGACTCCTGAAGTTTATGGTACTTTTGCGAGTTCTGAATATTTTTTAAATGTCTTTGTGTTTTTCTTGATTTTTGCAGGGGTTATTTTGGATAAGATGGGCGTACGTTTTACGGCTATTTTATCAAGTTTTGTGATGATTGTGGGTGCGTCTATCAAATTTTATGCAGTGAGTCAATACTTTGTAGGAAGTGGCATAGAAACAGCACTTAACTCATTTTGGAC
>DATFIF010000123.1:0-7742 GCA_035270405.1 Paludibacteraceae bacterium
TCGCGCATATTCGCAGCACCCAACAAAGCATCGCAAATGGCATGTATCAAGACATCAGCATCTGAGTGGCCCAACAGCCCAAAAGGCGTATCGATTTTAATACCTCCTAAATAGAGTTCGCGATTCACCACTATTTTATGAACATCATATCCGTAACCAACACGAATTTTCATACAGTATCTCCTCTTTAAACAAAAAAGGCGACCCCAAAAGTCGCCTTTTCAGTGGTATATTATTTATTTTGATCTATCTGCTAACGCTTTAATGCCATCCACATCAAAGGCTAATGAGAAACGTAACGTTTGATCTAGTGGATTGTTTTGTGCCACTGAAACAACGTAACCAACGTCTAATTTGAATGCTGACATTTTAAAACCAGCTCCTACTGTAAAGTATTTACGATTTCCTTTGTTAGCACTTTCGTTGTGGTAACCTGCACGAGCAAAAAATTGTTCGTTGTAGGCATACTCCAAACCTAACGCCAGATTAATTTCCGACATTTCTTCTTTGAAACCGCCAGGAGCATCAGCAAAAGACCACGCTAAACCTTTCATTACTGAAAGATTATTATATTGCGTTTCACCCATAGCCCATGTGTCAGGATCGGCAGGGTCATAACCTTCGGTAAATTTAGATTTTCTAGAAGGAACCAATAGTTTATCAACATCGATACTAACCAACAAACGATTGTAACGATCGAAAGGAACAAGATAAGAGACTCCTAAACGTAAATCAGTTGGTAAAAAATTACTAGTATTGCCTTTATCATAAGAAATTTTAGTTCCTAAATTTGACAAGTTAAAACCAAAACCAAATTTAGATTCTCCTGTTTTAATGTCAATAGGTAGAGAATAATAACCATTAATATCGGTTGAAAAAGAGTAACCAGGATAATATTCTTCTTGACGAGCGCTCAAATCAGAGACAATAAAACGAAATGCCACACCCATAGAAAAATGTGCGGATAACATACGAGAATAGCCCAAGTCAAATGCCAACTCATAAGGTTTTACAGGAATTGGTACTGCGGTAGCACTCTCACGCAATTGAATTTCACCCAACGAAAAATAACGCAAAGAGGATGAAACCGTACCTGCTAAATCGCTAATTTTATAGTAACCTGCTAAATAAGCCAAGTCAATATCATTCACACCTAAACTACGTAACCAAGGCGTATAAGAAAATGCAAAACCCGCAGTACTAGAAGCTTGAGCATACTTAGAAGAGTTCCAATGTTGAGAATTCACATCTGGTGTTGTTGCCACACCGATATCGCCCATGCCACCACCAACAGCGTCTGGACCAATAGAAAGAGAAGGTACACCTGTCAACAACGGATTAAATAAATCACTTACCGTTGGTAAATCTTCTGCCAACGCGGTCAATGATGTGCAAAATATCAAAACCGATACTACAATTTTTTTCATACAAATATTATAAAATTACTATTAAATTTCTTTTCAATTAGAAACGCTAAACGTCCCTGTTTATTGTCCTTTTATCATTAATTTCAAGTTCTTTGACACTTTTTCGCTGGCAGAAACCATAACGTCCATGCGAACCAAATATATACCCGGATGAACAGAGCCTGTGAAATCCCACACAATTTCAGTGCGATTGTCAAATGTAAACACGGTTTGATCACCACTATAAACTAATCGACCAGACAAATCATACACAGAAGCTGTCACACTTAACGGTTGTTCGGGTCGATCGTGCACATAAACAAAATTCGCAACATTAACTGCCGGATTCGGATAGGCAAACATATCAGACAATTTAGGCTTTAAACCTTTTTCAACGATGAATTCCAATTCGGCTGTCGAGGAGTTATTTTGCAAATCCCACACACGAAACAAAATATGATGTTTTCCGTCTGCCATGTTGTATAATTGATACTGAATAGTACCACTTTGGTAATCACCCATTTCAGTAGCATAATAAGAATTCAGTGAAGTTTCAAGGAGCGGATTGTTGTCTAATTTCAGAATAATATCGTGACCAATACCATTTCCTATAGCATTAATTCCACTTTGGTCGTAAACTTTTGCTACAAAAAGTGGCGATTCGTTCACTTTATCTCCCGATTTAAAATCTGGAGAATTCAGATAAATTTGTACTTCAGGACCTTCATTTTCCCAAATAACATCAGAGTCTTCACCACCTATCATAAAATTTTCGTAATAACCATTTCCTTCGTAGTCGCTCTCCTCGTCTGCTGCGTAATAGACAATGCGTCCTAATCCATAACTATAACGAATATCTTTCGGTACGATAAATTCAGCAACAAAAGTTCCATTGATAACTTTAGCAGAACCTACAAAAAGAGCATTTGTACGATCTGTAAACACATACGGTTTTTTCAAAGAGTCCACCTTAACGTCGTTTGATAATGTTTTAATCGTTTCTTTCTTATCAAATACCGAAATATTGACATACCCATTAAAATCCACATCTGGAACGCCATTATCAGCATCCAAATGGCCTACTAAACGAACTTTACTAAGTGCTCTAATCGTATCTGTTTTTGTGTCTAAATTACTAAATTTGATACTGTCGGTTACCACGGTGTGCGTAGCTGGATAAGCTAACACGAGCGCAGGATCTCCCAAGAGTGTAAAATTCATTTTATTAGCATCACCCGAACGCGCATTTTTAGAATTACACATAATATCGCCCAAACGCAACGGATTTCCTGAAGCGTCACGTTTAAATACATTTCTCGCAAATTCACGATTTAAGTAGTAGTTAGGTCCTGCATAAACGGTACGCGTTGTGGTATATAAAGCAATGCCTCCACCATGAGGATTTAAAAATACTTTCTCGCCACCACTCTGACGTGGCGAATCGAAACGACTGAAATCACACGTTGCTGTAACAAATAGTGGTAACTTTTCGTTATACATATTTTCGATACGTTCTGTGGTTAAAATTCCTTCATTGGTCCATGCGTTATAACCACCATGACCCATGAAATTAATCATGAGCGTACCAAATTTTATGTAATTATCAAATAGTTCGCGCACCAATGGATAGCTCTCACCAGATGCCGAAACTTCTTGTGTATAAGCATCTAAATAAAGTTTACGAACTAATATCTCTGGATTGAGTCGCATAGTTAATTCGGCGACACTATCACAATCTTTAACGTGCAAATTGTTGTCACCATCATCAGCCAAAAACACGACTTGATTTTTCCAACTGCCTTTGATGTCATTATTCATGTAAGCAATGGTTTTATCCACTGCGATTTTAGCTTGTTCAGCTGTATAAACAGGGAAACGACCAATGCCAATATCCATACGTTCTGATGGCAATCGAACACCTTCGTTATCGTCCAAAAAACCAAAATAATCATCGGAAACGTACGATTCGGTTCCATGAACTGAATTGAACGATTGATAGGTCAATAATTTTTGAATATCAACATCCGCTTCCATAATTTTTCTGTTATCAAAACTACCATTCCCAAATAATAACAAATAACTTGGTAAGTTAGTGGTATTAGCCCGATCGTAAAACATTTTTACAAAGCGGCGGTAAGCTGTGGCATCAGGTGTGCCTGAGGAAAATTCATTAAAAATAAGATTGGCATCTACGACGTGAGTTGATAATCCTTGTAAATCGCTATGTGATTGCGCCAAGCGTTGAGCTTCAGACATAAATTCACTGGGTGCTAAAATCAACATATCAACTTGAGGCAATGCGTGTAAATTTTGATTTGAAATAGCACCTACAACTACTGGCGTCAAAAACGCACCTGTAGGATTAACAGCCACATACTCTTTTATCGTAGAGGTGTTTGCTGCAAATGTTAGCTCGCCACCTGCTAAAGTCGCAGGCACGCGTTTAATCGTTAACGGATCAGTAATATTCCAAATTTCGGTAGAGGCAGTTGCGCCTTGCAGTACAAAACGACGAATTTTGTCCACCTCCAACGAATCTACATTCCTAAAAAACAGCGGCGAATTGCCACCTGTTTTAAGTAGCCGTTTCACATTTAATTCAAAATAATTCAACCAAGCTTGCCCTGTTTTATCACTAAACGTAAGCGACACATTCAATTGGTCAGTGGGTGTTGGCTCAAAATAAAATGCGGGAGCAGTTATAGCCGTTTTAGCATATTCGTAAATAGGTGAATTGACAATAGACTGAACACTTAGTGAGCCAATCGGCGTATTATTAAGTTTAACACTAAAGGTTGGAAGTACTTGCGCACGCGCTGCCACACTTAAGCGAAACGTTGCTGTTGAATCTAACACATTAGGCAGTGCGTACGAATAAGTGTAGGTTGATTTAGTTGAGTTAAACTCTTCGCCGTAAAATTCGCGTCCAGAACCAATAAAATTTACCAAATCTTTCTCGTGTACTAAATAATCGGTAAATGAACGAATATCTTCGCTCGGCGTCCCCAACTCTTGAGCTTCTAACTCTATCTGTTTTCCTATTCCCACATCAGACGTCACGAAATAGTAACCCAAATTAGAATAAACATTTTGAGTGTGTTGGAATAATTCGGAATAAACATTGTATTCCCACGACGTAGGACCTTGTCCATAGAATAATATATAATCGCCCGCGCCAAATTGACCATCAGTGCCTTTGTAGGTATAAGTTGTGATTTCTGGTAAATCATCGATGTACGGTGAAGCAAAATTTTCGGGCAACATAGCACCGCCATAACCAAACACACGAACATTGGTGGGCGAAACACCCATATTCACTAATGCCTCGTACGTTAATTTGTAAATTCCAGTTCTATCAACACTAATTTTGACAAAACGTCCATTATTCAAAACTGAATTTGCAGCGTATCTATCAGGAGTCAACGTAGTTTCTGCTGAAGCAAAGAGCGGTTCTTCGAGTGGCTTCAAATCAAACGACTGCAACTTCTTTATTTTTCCATTTTCAACGATGAAAGGAAATATATCGAGCACATAAGAGATTTGCTTACGTTCAGTCACCGATCGAAATTCGTATATCAGTTGCGTAGGAATTTTCGCTATTTCGCTCATTACTATCGGTAACTCTTGAGGTGTGCAATCACTAAAAACAGCATTTTCTAGAGTTACTTTTTGATTATCTGTCAATACTAATGCATACGATGGTAAAGTTGTACTTCTCGCATAATTACCATCTTCAAGGCTCACCACAGACTTAAAAGTACTATCGGCTGCCCATGTTTCCATAGGTAACCAACGTAATTGATGAGTTTGAGCACTTAGTGCTACAGTTCCCAACAACAGAGCAAATAAAAATGCGATTTTTTTCATATATTCATATGCGAAATAGCTGCAAAAATAATAAAAAAATCAATGCAAAAGGTTTAAAAACAGTGAAAAAAAGTATAATCTACGAATCCTGATGACTATTTAACGAAAAAGTCAACCATTTTATTGCTTTCTACAAAACCTTCAAGATGATCGCCCATAGCAATTGGACCAACACCAGCAGGCGTTCCCGTGTAAATAAGATCACCAATTTTCAAGGTAAAAAACTGACTCACGTAAGCTATTATGCGATTCACTGAGAATAACATATCACGCGTATTTCCGCATTGGACTTCTATCCCATTTTTCAACAGCGTGAACTCAATTTCTTTTGGATTAGTTAAAGCCGTAAGTGGCATAAATTCACTGATAACAGCCGAGCCATCAAATGCTTTAGCAATTTCCCAAGGAGCGCCTAAACTTCGTTGACGATGTTGAACGTCACGCGCTGTAAAATCAATGCCTAATGCAACTTCGTGGTAATATCGAGGAGCGAATTTTTCACTAATATTTTTACCTAATCGATTGATGCGTACCACTAATTCCGCCTCATACTCTATGTGATTGGAAAAATTAGGAATAAAAAAAGGCTTGTTTTCTCGAAGCAGTGCCGAATCGGGTTTCATAAAAATAAGCGGATATTCATCTACTTCGTGCTGCATCTCAGCATTATGAGAGGGATAATTCCAACCTACACAAATAATTTTCATACGTTTTTGCTCTTTTCATCCTCCAATAATTCACGCAAGCGATTAAACATAACCGCCAAATGAGCATACAAAGAGGTATTTTGTACGACAATATCTTCAGGCACACGAATTCTGAATGGCGTAAAATTCCAAATCGCTTTAATGCCTCCAGCAATCATAATATCAGCCACTTCTTGCGCACGATTGACAGGAACCGTGAGAATTCCAATTTGTACGCCTGTTTGTGTTTGAATCTCCACAAAGCGATCCAGGTGTTGAATTGGAATACGATTAATTTGCGTTCCAACTAACTCTACTTTAATATCAAATGCTGCCATTACCTCCAATCCATACTGTTTCAAGCCATCATCGTGCAACAAAGAAGAGCCCAAACTACCTGCTCCAAACAAAAAAGCTTTGTGAGAATTGGCAAACCCTAAAAATTGATCGAGCGTAGTTATCAACTCATCAATTTCGTAACCTACACGCGTTTTTCCCGACAACGTTATAAAAGAGAAATCTTTAGCCACTTGAGAAGCATCAATACCAATTTTTTGCGCAATTTGCGTAGAAGACAAATGGGTCTCACCTTCCTGACGAGCCAATTTAGCATACGCTAAATACCACGGCAAGCGACGCAAGGTTGGTTCTGGAATTTTTACAAATATGTTTGGCATAACTCCTCCGATATTTTTTCAAGTAAATTATATGCAAAAGTACAAAAAAATATGCGATTTTAGAGATTTTCATGTATCTTTGTAAGGTAAACGTAAAACACTGAGGAATGAATGATTGGAAGAGTCGATTAAATGTAGTATTTTCTACAAATCCAAATTATAGTTACGAGCGAGAAGATACATCACAAGACGAACAGACACTACCCGCTTCGCAACAGGATTTGCGAATTCTGCTCGATCGACGTGGTGGCAATAAATCTGTCACACTCATTACTGGATTCATAGGAACTAACGACGATTTAAAAACACTCGGAAAAACCTTAAAGACAAAATGTGGCGTAGGCGGTTCTACCAAAGATGGAGAAATTATGATACAAGGAGATTTTCGTGACAAAATCATGCCACTATTAACGCAAATGGGATATAAATGTAAACGCTCAGGAGGCTGAATAATCACTTTATATATTCAAAATAATTTAAAAATTAGATTATGAAAAAAACGCATCTCTTTTCGTCACTCACTGCGCTATTGGTAGCTTTAGTAAGCTGTACTAGTGGTGACAATATTGACAAAACGACGGTTGAAAATGTAGATTTAACACGTTACATGGGAAAATGGTATGAGATTGGACGTTTCGACTTTTATCACGAAAGAGGTTTAGTCGGCACTACAGCCACTTACACACTGAAAGACGATGGAACGGTAAAAGTTTTAAACAGTGGCTATAAAGAGCAACTTGAAGGGAAATTTGTCTCGGCTGAAGGCAAGGCGCGTGTACGTAAATCAGGTAAAACAGGCGAACTCGAAGTTGCTTTTTTTCTTAATTTCTACGCAGAATATAACATCTTAGAACTCGACACAGTTGATTATTCTTATGCACTGGTTGGAGGAAAAAATGATAACTATTTATGGATTTTAAGCCGTACACCGAAAATGAGCAATGAAGTTTTATACCTATTACTTAACAAAATAACAGAACGCGGATATAAAACTAGTAGAATTCTTTGGGTGGAACAACCAAATGAATAAACTATGCAATAAATAAAAACTCTGTAAACTATTAATTTTATGAAAAAAAACTATCTATTTCCATTATTAGCAGGTC
>DATFIF010000124.1:0-4724 GCA_035270405.1 Paludibacteraceae bacterium
TGAAGAGTATTGATAAGCAAAAAGCAACACAGCGCAAAAATCGTGGTAAAATGGTGCGTGTGGCTTTGGTTGGTTATACCAATGTGGGCAAATCGACGTTGATGAATGTGCTGAGTAAAAGTGAGGTTTTTGCAGAAAATAAACTCTTTGCAACGCTTGACACAACCGTTCGTAAAGTGGTTATCGAGAATTTACCATTTTTATTAACTGACACCGTTGGCTTTATTCGCAAATTGCCTACAAATTTAATTGAATCGTTTAAATCGACCTTGGACGAGGTGCGCGAAGCCGATTTATTGGTACACATTGTAGATATTTCCCATCCAAATTTTGAAGATCAATACGATGTGGTTAATGCAACATTAGCAGATATTACGAAAGAAGCAAAACCTACGATTTTAGTTTTTAATAAAATAGATGCCTTTACCTATACGCCGAAAGATGCCGATGATTTATCGCCTCAACTGCTTGAAAATTATAGCTTAGAAGAACTTCAAAAAAGTTGGACCGCTAAATTAAATGACGATTGTATTTTTATTTCGGCACGTGATAAAGAGAATACTGATGCTCTTAAAACGTTGCTGTATGATAAAGTTAAGCAGATTCATATCACACGTTTCCCGTATAATGATTTTTTGTTTCAGAAGTTTGATGAAGAAGATTTTTAATATATTCCTCGGATTAATTTGTAGTGGTTTAGTTTTGGCCAATTCAGCCGATTCTACCAAAGTTATTACAACAGAAGATGTAGAACAATGGTTGAAAGAATATGCTCAAAGTGAAGACTCTGCCAGTGACACATTAGCCGTAGTTGTGATTAAAAACGACTCTCTGTGTGAAAAGCCTGCGCTAGAAATTACTCCTCCGGCATTGGTTGCCAATTGCGCTAACGACACAGTAATGAAGCCTATCGAATCTTCCGAAATGATAGTTGTCAATTGGTTGGATAAAATCCCCTTAAAACCGTCTGATTTTATTACGAAAGAAGACTCTGTGAAGTTATGGCGTGATGCTTCGAAAAACGCACGTTACAATCCTTTATTTATGGACGAGTGGGTTTTTTCTACAGCAGATAAAATCGATGAAACGACTTTCACACGAGAAGCGATTATTTTTCAGTTGCGTCAAGAGGTTCGTGCCAACTTGTTCAAAGAAAACCCCGCTATTTACGCTTATCACGAATCGCAACTACCAAATATCGACGAGATTTTAAGTAAGCGCATAGAGTTTGCGCCCAATGAAAAAATTCAAGTGAATAAAATTGCTGTGAATAACACAGACCAATTAAAAAACTTCAAATTAGCAGTGAGTCCTTGGGTTTATGGTGCCGATTTACAAGTGCAAATTTCGCAAAACTACATTTCCGATAATTGGTATACAGGCGGTGAAAGTAATTTAACTACTTACCTTTTTATCAAAGGAAATTTGAATTACAACAATCATAAATCGATTCAGTGGGACAATCAGTTAAATGCTAAATTCAGCTTCAATACTGCAGGATCGGACACTTTGCGACTGTTTCGTACCAATGATGATTTATTCAAATTAACTTCAAAATTAGGCGTGCGTATAGCCAATACCAAAGATTTCTTTTATACGGCTGAGGGCGAATTTTCCACACCATTTTTTAATACATACGTCACTAACTCCTATCAACGTGTAGCTGCACCTTTTTCTCCGATACGTTTTTACTTATCTTTAGGTGTGGATTATAAACACAAAGGTTTATCCGTATTTTTATCGCCGCTTTCGTATAAAATGATTTTCGTATCAGATACCACTATGAGCGAGGGTGTTACGATCAGTATTGCCGATAAAGTTGGTATTGATCCAGGTCGTAAAATCAAAAATGAGTTGGGTAGTAAATTAAAAGTAAAGTGGGATTATGAATTTTCAAAAGAAATTAGGGTGGAAACTAATTTCTCACTCTATACCAATTATAAAGGCGTAGAAGTTGATTGGGAAATTATTGGAAACTTCATTATCAACCGTTTTATTTCTGCTCGCGTGGCGGTAAATCCTCGTTACGACTCTACGATTAAATTACCAGAGGGTGAAGTTCCGTCCATTCAATTTAGAGAGTTGATTAGTTTTGGTTTTCGCTACAAATTGTAGAGATTTTCTTTTAACTCTCTTGCTGTTTTCTGTAAAACAGGGTGTTTCCATTGGGGCATGATTTCACAAAGTGGTGTGAGTACAAAATCTCGTTTGTGCATCTGTGGATGAGGTAGTTGCAACTCTTCCGTCTGAACAATTTTCCCATCATAATCAATCAAATCAATATCGATAATACGATCTTCAAACTGCCCATTTTTGGATTTTTGACTGCGTCCCAATCGCTTTTCTATTTTTTGAGTCTCTTTCAATAGGCGTTGAGGCGACAAACTACTTTCTACAACTAACACTTGATTTACAAACTGATGTTCCGAAAAAAATCCCCAAGGCTCTGTTTCTAATACCTGAGATTGTGCTGAAATCGTACCGATTTTAGCTGCAATTTCTGCAATAGCATGCGTCAAATTGGTGGGTCCATCGCCAAGGTTACTGCCTAATGCGAGAATGATAGTTGGCATGTTGTTCCTCTTTTCTAAGTGTAATTCTACAAGTCAAAAAAACCTTCCGAGTAATTGACTTAGAAGGTTTTTTGATAGTCTATTTGGTTTATTAACCGATTAAAGCTTTGTAATCCGATGCGCTCAATAAGGTATCTATTTCCGTAGCATCTGTTATGGCTACTTTAATCATCCAACCGTCGCCATAAGGATCAGTATTAACTAATTCTGGATGATCTTCCAGTGCAGTATTTACTTCCAACACTTCGCCAGATAATGGCATAAAAAGGTCAGACACCGTTTTCACAGCTTCCACCGAACCAAAAATCTCATTTTCGACTAACGTTTCGCCTACGGTTTCAATTTCTACAAAAACAATTTCGCCCAATTCGCTTTGTGCAAAATCGGTAATACCAACATAGGCTGTTTCGCCTTCTACACGAATCCATTCATGCTCTTTGGTGTACTTCAAGTTACTAGGAATAGTCATGTTTATCAATTTAAATAAGTAAGTTAAATGTTTGTTGCAAAGATAGAGTTATTTTTCTAATGCGTGAAATAATTACTTTTCGTTTTTCAACGTTTTAGTCCAGGATAGACTTCTAGTGCTTTTTCCAATACTATCAATGCTTTTCGTAACTCCTCTTTTTCTAGTACATAGGCAATTCGAACCTCTTGTTTTCCATGTTCTGGAGAGGTGTAAAAACCTGAAGCTGGTGCCAGCATCACAGTTTGCCCTTCGTACTCGAAATCAGTAAGTAACCAGGCACAAAATTTGTCTGAATTGTCGATTGGTAAACGCGCCACGGTATAAAAAGCTCCCATTGGAATAGGTGAATAGACGCCAGGAATGCGATTTAAACCATCAATTAAAAATTTGCGGCGTTCTACATATTCATTATACATTTCCAATAAATATTCTTCTGAAGCGTCGATGGATGCTTCAGCAATGATTTGACCAATAAGTGGCGGACTCAAACGTGCTTGGCAAAACTTGATAACGCTTTCGTGTATGGTTTTGTTTTTGCAAACTAACGCACCAATACGAATACCGCATTCGCTATATCGTTTTGATACAGAGTCAATGAGTACGATATTATTATCGATCCCATCGAGATGAAAGGCTGAAATATAAGGTGCGCCGGTATAGCAAAACTCACGATAAACTTCATCGGAGAATAAAAATAAATCGTATTTTTTTACTAAATCACGTATTTGATTCATCTCTTTGCGTGTGTACAGATAACCCGTTGGATTGTTGGGATTACAAATGAGAATCCCTTTTGTTTTTGGCGTAATCAGTTTCTCAAACTCTTCAATTGGTGGTAAGGCAAATCCCTCTTCAATGGTCGAAACTACTGGACGAACGATAACCCCAGCTGCAATTGCAAATGCCGTATAATTGGCATACGCAGGTTCTGGTACAATAATCTCATCTCCTGGATCGAGGCAACTCATAAAGGCAAATTGTACCGCTTCCGAACCGCCGGTTGTGACAACGATATCTTCAACACTAACATCGATATTGAATTTACTGTAATATTGCAACATCTTCATACGTAGGCTTTTGAAACCGTCACTAGGACTGTATTCAAGAATCGTACGATCGATGTTTTTTAGGGCGTCGAGCGCTACTTGTGGAGTTTTCATATCGGGTTGACCGATGTTCAATTGAAACACCTCAATGCCGCGTGCTTTGGCTCTGTCGGCTAAAGGAGCTAGTTTTCTAATGGGCGATTGTGGCATTAAAAGTCCACGTTGCGAAGGTTTTGGCATAGAGTGTTTGTTTATGGATAAATTCTTAAATTATCACCTGACATAGCGACATGATATTGTCTCATAGGATATTTGGAAGGTCCTTTTACAGGAAATCCTGAGCTATAACCCAAATCGAATGTTGAACCGCATTTGGCACAAACAGCTTGACCAGCCATATTTACGGAAACACGTGTGGTACGATCAACTTCGTAAGGGCACGCCATATCAAAAGCCACAAATTTATCGTCAAAGTTATGAAATATAACGATTCCACCATAACCTAAATATTGATACGGTCTAAATGTCGATGTGATTTCTGCCACACCGCCAATAATATTAAGTTCGGGCGCATCGCGTAAAATGTTAATCTCCAATGAAACAGCTGAATTTGGAATAGGCGACTCCACATTGGTT
>DATFIF010000125.1:0-2520 GCA_035270405.1 Paludibacteraceae bacterium
GGTATGGTTATTGGTTTAGCTCCAGTGATAGGGATTCCGTTACCATTTTTTAGTTATGGTGGCTCTTCTTTGTGGGCATTTACATTTTTGCTTTTTATCTTTTTACGATTCGATATTTCACAAACAGGACGCGTTCATTAGTATCACTATCGCGCCAATAAAAAACGCCGCATCGTTATGATGTGGCGTTTTTTATTTACAGTGGAACTGTTTTTCTGCTATTCTTTGGGTGAAGGGAAATTATCCGAGCGAAACATCTAAAACCATCATCACGGCAAATCCTAACATCGCTCCAATAGTTGATAAATCAGTCTCATTGCCCGACTGAGATTCTGGTATTAACTCTTCGACGACCACAAAAATCATGGCGCCAGCTGCAAATGAAAGTGCGTAAGGTAGCAGTGGGGCGATAGAGATTACCAAAAACGCTCCAATCACACCTGCTATCGGTTCAACGATACCAGAAAGTTGTCCATAATTAAAGGCTTTTAATCTTGAAAATCCTTCTCTACGAAGTGGAATAGAAACGGCAGCTCCTTCAGGAAAATTTTGCAATCCAATCCCAATGGCTAAGGCGATAGCTCCTGTTAGTACACCGATGTCAGGATTGTTGGCTAAGGCACCAAAAGCGACACCTACGGCTAATCCTTCAGGTATATTGTGTAAGGTGATTGCAAGTACCAAGAGAACGCTTCTTTGCCAAGGCGTTTTTATTCCTTCCGCCTTGTCTATGGATAAACCCATGTGTAAGTGAGGCAGAACTTTATCTATCGCGAACAAAAATGCGCCACCAGACAAAAAACCAACTAAGGCAGGAACCCATGGAGTACCGCCTGAAGCCTCGGTCATTTCAATAGAGGGTTTTAGTAGTGACCAAAAGCTAGCCGCAATCATAACACCAGCAGCAAATCCCAACATGGAATTAAGAACTTTTTGATTGATTTTTTTGAAGAAAAAAACCATAGACGAGCCTGCTGCTGTGACAAACCAAGTGAACAATGTAGCACCTAATGCTAATAGTATGGGATTATAGTTGAGTAAAAAGTCCATAATGTCTTAATTTTATAATGGTTGTGATATGATATTTTTGCAAAGGTACACTTTTTTTACAAAGCCATGAGAATCGTGTTATGAAAAAAACGCTTTTAAAAGATGCGATATTAAAAATAAATTAATAACTTGCGTGCTCTATTTAGTAATTAACAAGTAGTTGTATATGTAAAGAGGGCAGATTCTATTTTAAATAAGAAACAGAAAACTTATAAGTACTGTTAGTATTAGAAATTTTTAGAAAAAACAGAGCAATTTTAAGCGGATTCCGAAAAGCTTCATGAGTAGACAAACAATAAAAATACGATCAATTATGAAAACGAGTTTAAGAGTATTAAGTCTGATTTTAGTACTATTATCATTAAATGTATTGGCTTCGTGCGAAAAACCTATTGAACCAGCTCCAGTCATAAATCCATTTGATAATGGAGGAAGTGCTAGGAATATGATTGTAGTTATGAGTGATATGCATCTTGGTGCAGATATTGCCTATGCAGAGTGTAACAAAAACCTTCCAGCTCTTGAGAAATTACTTAAACAGATAAAGGCCGCTCCAAATGTGAAAGAACTCGTTATTGCAGGCGATTTGTTAGACGAATGGTTTGTGCCAGCTACGGTTGATACTTATCAAGGAGAAGACCAAGCGGACTTTGTAAAACGAATTGCTGCCACTAATCAAGGTGTATTTGATGTGCTCAATAGTATTATTCAGGAGGGGAATATTTTACTCACTTATGTGCCCGGAAATCACGATTTGACAATTACAGAAGAACATGTTGCAAGTATTCTTCCAGGGATAAATCAGGCGCGTGATGTATTAGGTTTAGGAACTTATTCACCTGTCGATTATCCCAAAATAGCTATTGAACATGGTCATCGCTACAATTTTTTCTGTGCGCCAGATCCTATTTCAAATCAAGATATTGCTCCGGGAACCATCTTACCTCCAGGTTATTTTTTCACCAGAATAGCTGCACTTTACGTCGTGCAAAGAGGTCCATCACCAGGAGATACTTTGCCAGTTGTGACTCCCAATAGTACAGGAGGAGAAAACCAGGATTTATTATATCGCTATTGGGATCAATGGAGATGGACAGTCGGTTTGTTCCCTATCACAAATCGATTTGATGAGAAGATTATTAAAACAAATCTGAATCAATTCACAGACACTTATTCAGTCGACGATTTGGTTCCTTATCAATTATCTACTGACGGAACGATAAAAGTGCATCTTTATGATGGAATTCAAGACTCTTGGGATGAACGTCAAACACGCAATCATGTTCCTGTTCATATTTCCACTGCTGTTGCTATTGATTCAGTAGCTTCAAATACGCACACGGATTATCAGGCAATTTTGCAATATTTTAAGAACCCTCAATCAGATAAAAGAATTGTTGTCTTTGGTCATTCACACGAGCCTAAAATAGTCGTTTCTGAGAATCGTACTAAGCAGAAATGTATTTATGC
>DATFIF010000126.1:0-4041 GCA_035270405.1 Paludibacteraceae bacterium
ATTGATAATATTTGTTCGTGTAAATTCGCCTTGAACCGACAAGTTTGCCAATGGCCAATTGCTGACATTAAAACCCACTTTGTACGACAGTGGATTTTGTTGGGGATTCGATGGCTTTAAACGTCCCCAACTAATTTCGTCAATATACATCGACCCATACAAGTGTAAATGTTTGATGTTGCGCGAACTGATATTGAAGAATATTTGAGAATTTTGATTTTCTGTTCGCAAACCTTTCGTCAACAAGTGATCAATGGATTTATAATAAGCAATCGGAATAAAATAAGCTGCTTGCACATTATTTTCAGCATAGATAATGGCATTTCCCAATGAGAGATTCAAGCCCTGAATGGGCGTAAACGTAATCATATTTGCCGCCAAAAATTTATTTGCTGGACGGTAATGTTTTTTTGTGACGCCGTCATCAAAATCTTCGACATAATAATTCGTACTATCGAGCACATTGCTAATCAACCAACCGTGTATATAATTCAATTCAAACCACTTACAAGGTTTCAAATTGAGTGTTACCATAGGAAACGAAGGTGCTTTCGACGAAATAATGTTGGAACCATTGTAGTTGTCGCCCCAACTAATCACATCTTTCACCAAACCAATGCTTCCCCACGAGGTATAAGCTTTGATTCCACCACGCATATCGCTGTAATCGCCGCCGTAGTTGGACTCTTTATACTCCACACCAGGCAAATTATTCAAAAAAGAGGGTTGTGTGATGCGAGCACCACTAATCTTGTTATGTTGAGTAGGAAAATAGCTGTCGTTCAGGTAATTACCATTGAAAGATTGGTCGCGATAACTGGCATAAACCGAGAGGTGATTAGCCACAGTTGCTTGAAATTCAGCGCCAAACCAACGTTTTGTAATGACTCCTTTTTTATTAGCGATGACATCCATGCCCACTATCGGCGTAATACGCGCCTTGAACATGGGCGAATTGTAGTGAAACGATGGTTGTAACAAGGATAAAGCAAATGTTTTTTTGTCCGTCCAACTCACAATATTAGTAGGAATGGTATCGCGCTCCAAGGCGTAATCATTCAAATAAAATTGCAAATCGGCTTTTTGGCGTCTATTCAAGAGTGAATCTTTCGACTGAGCTTCCACTAGTTTTTCAGCAATAAAACCACGACTGTAAGGTTTTACAACAGAATTTATCGAAATAATTTTATCAATAGCCAATTCGTCGATAAAATCGTAGATTTGTGTATACAACAAGTTTTCAGGAATATCCTGCGCCATTGCCGTTCCCATTGCCATCGCTAAAACCAAAGGTAAAAGTAGTTTCTTCATAGTTTTCTATGGTTATTTATAAAAATAGCGTCCTTTTTTCTGTGTCACTTTGCCATACTGTATAGCGTGCACTGGGCAATGATGAATACAAGCCAAGCATTGTGTGCAATCATCTTTCCACGTCGGGCTTCCATTCACTAATTCAATAGTTCCTATGGGACATAGTTTTTCACACAAACCACAACTCGTACACGCATCAGTCACACTAAACGATTTGCTGCTCATCATGTATTTACAAAATTGCGGATAAATTAGTCGCGATTTCACAAATGGCAACGAGCCACGTCGGTAATGCGCCATAAGAGTATCCGTTTTTATGGCGTCTATCAACTGCGGTAACTCCTCTTTGGCATCTGCTTTTTTCTGTTCTTCCAACGATTTTGAGTCGACATCGAAACCAGGAAATACGATGTAATTATTCGGCATACGCACCGAATAAATATGGCGACTCGTCCATCCTTTTTGTGCCAACAAATCACTCACTTGACGATCGGCATAACCACATTCGTCGCCACACGTAAATATCACAAAAATAGCCGGTTTTGAATTAGTTGTAATCTGTAATCGTTCGATAAACTGCACCACCAACGGCGGAATGCCCCACGAATGAATAGGAGATACAATTCCTATCGATTCATCAGCTTTTAGCTCAAACGTCGGTTCTGGTGCGTCCGTTCCGTAATAGTTCGCCATCGGCACAAGCGATTCTACCAAAGCTGAAGAAACAGTTTCGGCAACCCACTTGGAATTTCCTGTACCCGAAAAATAAAATACCATACATGCGTAATTTGTAAAACTTATCCGTGCATCCGTGCAATGTACTTGCCGATAATATCAAATTCTAAATTTACCACTGTACCAGCTTCTATTTGGCAGAAATTCGTGTGCTCAAATGTATAAGGAATAATGGCTACTTCAAAACTATTGTCGGTAGGCGTACAAACCGTCAAACTCACACCATTTACGGTAACCGAACCTTTATCGACAGTCAAATAACCACGTTTACGCATATCTGGGGTACTTTGGTACTCAAATCGGAAATAGTAGCTTCCATCGGCATTGCGCACTTCGGTACAAACAGCCGTTTGATCGACGTGTCCTTGTACAATGTGTCCATCGAGACGACCGTTCATAATCATACTCCGTTCGAGATTCACTTTGCTGCCCACTTTGAGTTTCCCCAAATTAGTACAATCCAAGGTCTCTTTTATCGCCGTTACGGTATATTTATCGCCATTGAGCGCTACAACGGTCAAGCAAACGCCGTTATGAGATACGCTTTGGTCGATTTTCAATTCGTTGGTAAATGAACATTGCATGGTAATATGCAAATTCTCATTTTCTTTTTGTAAAGCTGTTACTACGGCAGCTTCTTCTATAATTCCTGAAAACATAGTTCCTAAAATTAAATGTAATATAACAAAAAACTACTTTTAATGCTTAGCCGTCAATGGTGAATAATCGCGTGAATAACGCAAATGTTGTTCGGCGTAACCTTCGGTATAGTCAATAGAAAGTCCTGTAAATTTGCCTTTTTTATCAAATGAGGCTTTGTACACTGGATTCACAAAACCTTTGTAAGGAGCGATATTCAATGTAGCATAACGCGCCAACACTTCTGCGTGCAATTTTGGATCCACTTTCACGGCATAATCTTCCACTATTTTTTGTGCAGCGGCATAGTCACCAGTCGATTTGATACGTTGAATTTCAGCTAACAATTCGCCTAAATGTTGCTGAACTAATTTGTAATCGTTGATTACTACATAAGTTTTAGCGTCACGTACACGGAATTCAACTGCTTTGTCGTCAGCCGATTTCTGCAACACCCAATTGGCAATCAATTGACGGTTACGCATGTGCGACTCTTCAATATTTTTACCAGGTTCGATACGTGTTAATTGCGTCATCAAACCATTCATAAAAAAGCTATAATATTGCGCTTTGTAAGCATCAGCATCAGCTAACAATCCCAATGATTGCATCACAGAATCACCCATAAAATACAAACCAAACAAATCAGCGCGCGCCTCTTCAATCGTTGCACCATAGGATTTCAACGCATCAGGATCGACACCTGGCAACAATTTGCCAGAACCGTGTCCCAAACATTCGTGCAAATCGGTATGTAAATTGTCCGTTTGCATTTCGTGCGTATTCATCAAATCGAGTTCCACCTTGCTCCAAGCAAATTCATCTCTAAATCCATTTCCATGAGATGCTTGATCGTAGGCTTCGGTTATATTTTCTATCGTAACCGATTTTGAACCATGCGCCGCACGAATCCAGTTTGCATTGGGCAAGTTGATACCAATTGGCGTTGTTGGATAACAATCGCCACCCAAAATGGCGGCTGTAATCACTTTGGCAGTTACGCCTTTTACGGTCTCTTTTTTAAACTCTTTAGAAACTGGAGAGTTATTTTCGAACCACTGTGCATTATCGCTGATAATAGTAGTACGCTTGGTAGCCTCTACATTTTTAAAATTCACCAACGATTCCCAACTTGCTTTCATGCCGAGTGGGTCGCCATAAGTTTCGGTAAATCCAGTCACAAAGTCGATGGTCGAAGCGGTATCTGTTACCCACAAAATGGCATATTCGTCGAACGTACGCAAATTTCCTGTTTTATTAAATTCAATCAACTTTTCGATAACGGCACGTTGTTGGTCATTTTCAGCGACATTTTTTGCTTTTTCGAGCCAAAAAACCACTTTTTTAAGTGCCTCA
>DATFIF010000127.1:0-9232 GCA_035270405.1 Paludibacteraceae bacterium
CAAAATCAAAGCGGATGCTGAAGGTTTAGAAGCTAAATTGAACGGTTTAGTATTGACAATTGGCGCAAAAACAAGTGCTACTGGTACTATTTTTGGTTCTGTCAACAACATTCAAGTAGCAGAAGAATTAGCCAAACAAGGCTTTGAAATCGATCGTAAAACGATTATTATCAAAGATGCTATCAAAGAAGTTGGTACTTACAAAGCAGTTGTAAAATTACACCGCGATGTAGCTTGTGAAATCACATTAGAAGTTGTTTCTGAATAAGTCACACACTTTATAGTATTAAAAAAGGTCGAACAATTATGTTCGACCTTTTTTAATGCTTATTCTTCGCTCAACGAGCGCTCAATACGCAGACGAGTTTTTGTTGAATGCGCTGTCCGCTTGGATGGATGGATTCTACAAACAAAACATACACACCCACTTGACAAAGCGTGCCTTTATCAGACAATCCATTCCAGATAATAACGCCTTCCGTTCCGAGCAGTTCGCCATTCAAAATACGTCGCACACGTAATCCATTCGCATCATACACATCGATATAAGCCGTAAAACCATCTTCTGGGAGTTTGTAATTCAACTGCAATAAATCTAAATAACCGTCATTATCGGGTGTAAACGTCTCGTTTTCGAATACAAAATTAGCCTCTTTCACATCGAGTTCTGCTACGAGATATTGGGAATTTTGATAACCAGGCGTACCATATCCCACTTCAAAAGAAGCGGATTGCCAATTATCAGGCAGTTGAGTTGGTAAAAAAGGACTCACACGTTCCAACGCCACACCTTCTCGATTCACCACAAAAGGATGGTGCATTTTTTCTGAATAAGCAAACTCATCCATCACGGTTCCATCGTGTAAAATTAACACGACAGAGCCTGCGTCATCATTCATCGAAGGAAGTGCCACTTTAGCAAAATGTGCATTGGTTGGCGAGGAAAACTGATTAGCAACCACAACAGGATCGGACGTTAAAACCCAATAATCACCAGGAAAGCAGAGTGCTTGACGAGTTACAATAGACGTTCGTACATCCAAAAATTCGCCTTTACGTTTCGTCATATAGAGTTGAGATAAATCCAATACGTGATTGGAGACATTTAAAATTTCCACGTAATCTACGCCATCGAAAGTTGGATTAAATAGAATCTCATTAATCACAACATCACCCACTGAAGGAGTTTGCGGCAAGGCAACACGCAACGAAAGCGGTTCTAGCAATAATCCATCGATACATTTCAAATGAGTCAAATGCAGAAAACTCTCTGCATCACTTTCGAGCGAATCTGCCAGTACCAACAAAACAGTATTAGCGTACGGTTGTGTTATCACAACCGATTGAATACTCAGGTTTTCGGTCTGATAATTAGCCCTATTCGACACCGCCTCTTCATCCATCGATTTTGAAAACTGCAACAAAAGTGTATCAGGAGCAAGAACAGCCAAATAATTCAATGTTGGAATGCGCATGTCAGGAATGGCTGCTGCCACGGAATTGACAATGCCCGGAGTGCCGCCAGTTGGATGGTTAGATGGCAGCCAATTAGCTTTATAATTATCCAAATAATTACTATTAATACGCTCTAAAGACCAACCACCAGACTGTTTGAAGGCATCGTCGCCATACCAACTATCGGAAAAATCCGTCCAAGCGACCAATTTATCTTCGTCTGAAATTAGCGATATAACTCCTCCAGAATTGAGAATTGATGGACACGATGAAACCCCAATAGTATTTCCAAAAATCATAAATTCACTCACTTTGCTTGTGGAGCAAACTATCGCATAAGTATGTGGCAACAGCGCTCCTTCGAGAATAGTTCCACATTTATCCGCCAGGCAAAACTTCCATCCAGCCAAATCGATGACGTCATCCGTACGGTTATAAATCTCCACATATTCCGCATTTGGTAAAGCAATCGGCGGATCTGGATCTGCCATAATTTCTGTAAAAACTAGATCGTTTTTAAAGACATTTTGCTGATGTTTCACATAAGGATTTCCAGTAACACGGATGCTATCACACGCAAAATTGGCTTTATTGGTTATGGAATAGTTAAAAAATAAACCAGAATAAGAAGCTTTGAGTAATGTCTTATCCCGACACGTTCCCTCCAATACAAACTCGCTATCCGTCGCTAATTTCGACCAAAGATCCCACGCACCAACCGAATCCCTAGTCACTTTGATTTCTACTGAATAGCCAGCCACAGAAGGAAAACGATTATCAATACCATCAATCAATTTAGTCAACACAGTTCCGTTTTGCCGATATAGCGCCACTTCTTTAGAAACGCCTCCGAGCATCACACAATATCCATTGAGTGATGAAGATAGATTAAGCGTGTCGGAAATGAGATAAAATCGCACGTAATTGGCAGACGTAAGCACCACGTTTAAAGAAAACGCACACGACCACTCTGCTGCCAAAATTGCTTGGGAGGAAGTTGCCAAATAAGCTTTATTGGAACCAGTTATAGCCGCTTCATCTTGCAATTGCAATTGATTCGCAGCATTTACCCTAAATTTTTCTGTAGTACCTTCCCACCTAGGATTGTTTTCAAAATCACTATCAGAAAAATCATCATGGAACTGCGCATACGAGGTTACGCTAACTAGAATTAGAAGAAAGAGTAAAAATCTTTTCATCAGCATTGGAATTAATCAACAAAAAATGTAATTTTGTACACCAAATAGACCTTGTAAATTTATCTATTTTTTTTAGAACTAACAAACTAAACTCTTTTATTTATGAAAATAGCCATTGTGGGTGTTAGCGGCGCCGTTGGTCAAGAATTTCTCAAAGTTTTGACCGAACGCCAATTTCCAATTGACGAACTTTTACTATTTGGTTCATCACGCAGTGCTGGCACTGAATATGAATTTAGAGGAAAAAAATATACCGTAAAAGAGTTGCGTCATGGCGATGACTTTAAAGGTGTCGATTTCGCTTTTACCTCAGCAGGAGCTTCTACATCAAAAGAATTTGCAGAAGATATTACCAAATTTGGTGCCATCATGATTGATAACTCGAGTGCGTTTCGCATGGACGACAACGTGCCATTAGTTGTGCCAGAAGTAAATGCCAGTGATGCAGATAATGCCCCACGCCGCATTATTGCTAATCCGAACTGCACAACAATTCAGATGGTTGTAGCCTTGAAAGTAATTGAAGATATTTCTCACATTAAACGTGTGCATGTCGCCACTTACCAAGCCGCAAGCGGTGCTGGTGCATCCGCTATGGACGAATTAGAGCAACAGTATCGCGAAGTGTTAAACAATCAATCTGCTACGGTCAAACACTTTGCTTATCAATTAGCCTACAATGTTATTCCGCATATTGACGTATTTACTGAAAATGGTTATACGAAAGAGGAGATGAAAATGTATCACGAGACTCGTAAAATCATGCATTCCAACATTGAAGTCAGCGCCATGTGTGTACGAGTTCCTTCATTAAGAGCACATTCGGAAAGTATTTGGGTAGAAACCGAAGAACCTATTTCCGTAGAAACAGCTCGTAAAGCTTTTGCCGCTGCTGAAGGTATTGTTTTGCAAGATAATCCAGCCAATAAAGAGTATCCGATGCCTCTATTTTGTTCAGGAAAAGAGCCTGTTTTTGTAGGACGTATTCGTAAAGATTTAGCAAATCCCAACGGACTCACGTTTTGGTGCGTAAGTGATCAAATAAAAAAAGGTGCAGCTTTAAACGCTGTTCAAATTGCAGAACACCTTATAAATCGGTCAAAATAAGCGTTGTGTTTTTCTATAAAAACACGTTTCGAATTCTTAAACTAAAAAAACAGTCTAAACTAGTTCAGACTGTTTTTTTTAAAATGAAATAAGAGCCAGCATTGCTGACTCTTATTATCTTGTAGCGGGAACGAGAGTTGAACTCGTGACCTCCGGGTTATGAATCCGACGCTCTAACCAACTGAGCTATCCCGCCATCTTTTCCATATTTTAAGGAGTGCAAAGGTAAACATTTTAACGAAAAAGGCAACTATTTTTCTCAAAAAAAAGCGCTATCACAGTTAAAGTTCAATTTTAGAAGCAATGGCAGCAGCAATTTCAGTCATTTCCTGAGCCGACAACGCTAATTTCGGATTGGAAATAATCATATCTGACTCTTTGTTAATAGGAATCAAATGAATATGTGCGTGAGGAATTTCCATTCCCACCACAGCCACTCCAACACGCTTACAAGGCACCACTTGTTCGATAGCAACCGCCACTTTTTTAGCAAATAACATCAAACCCGCATATATTTGATCATCCAAATTGAAAATATAATCTTCTTCGCATTTAGGAATCACTAACGTATGACCCTTGGTCATTGGATTAATATCCAAAAAAGCAAAATAACGGTCATCCTCAGCCACTTTGTAGCAAGGTATTTCGCCAGTGATAATACGTGTAAAAATGGTCGCCATACTTTTATAATGAAATCGCTAAAATTTCTAATTTAATAATACCCGAAGGCACTTGTAATTCTGCTATTTCACCCACTTTTTTACCAAGTAAACCTTTAGCAATAGGTGTTGTAATAGCCAATTTGCCTTCACGAATGTTCGCTTCAGTTTCAGACACCAACATATACTCCATCTCCTGTCCAGTCGCCTGATTGCGCACACGTACTTTATTCATAATCTGAACACTATCAGTCGTCAACTTACTTTCATCAATTAAACGTGCATTTGATAAGTACTCTTTTAATTGTGAAATTTTCATTTCCAACATACCTTGAGCCTCTTTTGCAGCATCATATTCAGCATTTTCCGACAAATCGCCTTTATCACGTGCTTCTGCTATTTGATGAGAAATCAGTGGACGTTCTACGGTTTCCATCTGTGTAATTTGATCTAACAAGTTCTTGTAACCATCTTCGGTCATATAAACTGCTGCCATATAAATGAGGTTTTAATAATTATCGATAAAATAAAAAGAATTCCAACATGTGAGTTGAAACCCTTCCTAATATGTCGTAAACACTATGCAAAGATAGTGTTTATTTTTTGATACTACAAACTTTAAATTTAATATTTACGACTCAAAATCTCAGAATAGATGATGGCTCTTCTTAAATCTTCTTTATCTTCAAAGTCCACACTAATAAGAGGTTGAGCATCCTCTACCAGCGTTTGATCATGCTCTTTGTGGATGATAGAGCGTACACCTTCAGACTCGAAATTTGTACCATTTACCATCTCCACAGCAGGCCCTTGAGCAGTCATAGTTTGTCTCGGCTGAATTACTTCTACAGACATAGGCTCATACTCACGAACTGGTTCGTTCTCTTGGCTCATCTTTTGCAAAACTTCTTGCCAATTAACCGACGGCGCTGGATTTTCAGCAGATTTTTGCGCATCTTTCTTTTTTTTCTTACCAAAAAGAGTTGAAACAATCGCAAGACCAATAAAAATCAAATATAAATAATCACCTAATTCATCCATGGTTATATTTTTTTTAGAGTGTAATAATTAATTATCCTGCCCAACCTTCACGGTCGAGATTTCTATAGTTTATAGCTTCCGCCAAATGACTCAATTGAATAGATTCACTCTCATCCAAATCGGCTATCGTACGTGATACTTTCAAAATACGATCGTAAGCACGAGCCGAAAGATTCATGCGCAACATCGCCGCCTTCAGCAACTCTTGCCCCTCCTTATCAATAACAGTATATTTACGGAGCATTTTTGACGACATTTGCGCGTTGCAGTAAACTCCCTCTGCATCTTTGAAACGCAACTCTTGTATGTTGCGAGCCTTCATCACACGCTCACGAATTTGAGCACTTGGCTCCACAGTTGTCGTTTCTGATAACTTCTCAAATGGAACAGGAATGATTTCAATATGCATATCAATCCGATCCAAAAGCGGTCCGGAAATACGACTTAAATATTTTTGTACCATGCCAGGCGAGCAAACACATTCGCGATCGGGATGGTTATAATAGCCACACGGGCACGGATTCATCGATGCCACCAACATAAAACTTGCAGGATATTCTACGGCAAATTTTGCCCGCGAAATAGCTATTTTTCGGTCTTCGAGCGGTTGTCGCATCACTTCCAAAACCGTACGTTTAAATTCTGGTAATTCGTCGAGAAACAGCACGCCATTATGCGCTAACGAAATTTCTCCAGGTTGCGGAAATGCTCCACCGCCTACCAAAGCCACATCTGAAATCGTGTGGTGTGGACTCCGAAATGGACGTTGTGCCATGAGTGACGTGTTACGATCTATTTTACCAGCCACCGAATGAATTTTCGTAGTCTCGAGTGCTTCGTGTAGTGTGAGTGGAGGTAAAATAGTTGGCATTCGTTTAGCCATCATAGACTTACCTGCTCCTGGAGGACCAACCATAATAATATTGTGTCCGCCTGCTGCTGCAACTTCCAATGCTCGCTTTACATTTTCCTGTCCTTTGACATCCGAAAAATCAATATCAAACGCATTGACACGAGCAAAAAACTCTTCACGCGTATTCACTTCCGTGCGCACCAACTCTTTTTTATGATTTAAAAAATCAACTACATCCGTTATAGTTTCAACTCCATAAACAGTTAAATCGCTGACAACAGCAGCCTCTCTGCTATTTTCTTTCGGTAAAATAAAACCTTTATAACCTAACTCTCGAGCTAAAATAGCAATCGGCAACACGCCTTTTATCGGCTTCAACGTTCCATCGAGCGATAATTCGCCCATCATTACATATTGCTCAATATCAGTAGCATCAACCACTTCGCTAGCCGCCAACATACCTATCGCTAACGGTAAATCGTATGCCGAACCCTCTTTACGAATATCGGCTGGCGCCATATTGATGACTACTTGTTTGCGTGGAATGGGAATTTTATTGTACTGCAATGCAGACATAATACGCTCGTGACTTTCCTTAACCGCATTGTCGGGCAAACCAACTAGAAAAAATTTGATGCCTGCAGAAATATTAACCTCAATAGTTACCAAGGTGGCAGTTATGCCTTGAACAGCAGCTCCAAAAGTCTTTACTAACATAGAATTTATATAAAAATCGAACTATAAAAAGTAAATGCCTCACAAAGATACACATTTATTTAGCAAATCAAGCTACAGAAAAATGGAATTATTATAACTCTAACAGCCAAACCGTACTCGTGGTAACATCAGCAATAGACAATTTACCGTGGTACCAATCGAGGTGTGTGGGAGCATCAAAAGTTATCTTTGTAGGTAGTATTTCAATTTCACCTGTAGCAAAAATAAATTTTCCCAGGATTTTTTCTGATTTATCACTAAAATAGAGTGCTTCTCTATTAGCTGATAATGCCAAACCTTCATAGCTTCCTGAGCGATGAGTAAGCCTCTGAATCACCGGATTTGTGACATCGTCCATCATATAAATAACGTTCGCTTCTGTCGGCAAGTCGGACATAGGAGACGAGCCAATAAATAGATGATAATCGGAAACGAGCAACGCACTCGCGCCTGGAACAACAGCATAAATAGCCAACGAACCAACATCAATTTGTACCGGATGAGCTATATCAAGTGCATATATATTCCCAGTATTAGTAACCGATGCGAGCAAGACATTTCCCACGATTTCGACATCACTCACCCATAAATTATCTTCTGGAAATGGAATTGTTTGTGGCGTTTCTGAACTGTTTCTCAAATTGTAAACCACCACTTTATTGACGTCAGCCACAAACAAAAAATCATCTTTTACAGCCATACCTTTTGGCGCCGAAAGTGTGCCATCAGCAGGAATTAAAATCGACGTTAATCCATCCTGATGAAAAGCAATATAACCTTTACCTTCACTATTCAACGGATCAAGTGTATCCGAACCCCAATTAGCAATCAACAAACCATCTTGATAAGGACAAACGCTATAACAGATTTGTAGATTCCGTGTCAGAACATCTTTTTCACGCACACAAGCCATCATAGCAAGAACCACCAAGAGGCCAATCATTTTTTTGTGTTTCATAGCTTAAAATAAACCTTAAATGAAGAACAAAGATAGTATATATCTTTGAACCGAAAAAACAAAAAAAGTGCCAAAATACGCTCACACGATTTTGGCACTTTTTTAAAATAACAAGATGAACTTATTTCAATTTGTTCATTTCTTCGTCAAATGTTTGTTTGAATTTTTCGTATTCGTAATCGATACGCAATTTATCGTCAGCTTTCACAGCATTAGCCACTTTTTCAGCTACTTCTGGGCCACCTAATTCAACTACGATGTAGCAACGGAATTTACCTTCTGGAGTACGGGTAGTTTCGTCACAGATAACAATTGTTCCGCCTAATTCACGATTAACAACTGTACGAGATAAATCTTGGAATTTGCTTTTTGCTTCTTCGTCTTCACCCATTTGATAAGATGATGCATAATTATCAACTACACGTTTGATAGTGGCGTTAATTTGAGTAGCCAATTCTGCACGTGCATTTTGTAATGCTTTAGAGCGAGCAATTTGCATGTCGGTACTGAAACCCATACCCAAAGAACGGAATGTTTTGCTGTTACTTTGATAATCTTTGCCAGAGCAAGGAACAGTTACAGACACATCACCTTTATAAGCTTCTTGTTGTTTGTCTTTTTTTGATGCACAACCAACCGATAATAAAGCGATAGCAACAAATAGGAATACTTTTTTCATAATGAAAAGATTTAAAAATTAAAAAATAGTTTTATTGTTTCTGTTTAACATTTACAAATACCGTGCTAAAATAGGTATTTTACTAAATAAATTTTACAAGTGTTTAAAAATCAATATATTAATTTTAAATAAAAATTTATTTAGTAGTTTAACACTACGTACGGCGGTAAACATAGGTTTCAGGGTAGCAAATGTATGCGTTATTCTGTGAATTACCAAATTAATTGCAAAAAAGGTTTAAATTTCATATCATTCACTCTTTTTCTGCACAACTCACATCAAGCTGACTAAACATTAACAGCGTTATGCCGTAGTTATTTAGGTTGCACCACTACCATTTTATATAATTTGTCGTTACGACGAATAGGTTCATTCGTTTTAATGGAAAATAACGTTCCTTTTCCAACACGTTCCACAGGTTGTAACTCAACATGAATAGCTTGAACCACATCTTCGTAGGCACCAGTAGTAGCACCGGTAATCAAAATTTCATCACCCACCGCCAACTCTTGCGATTCCAGCAAAAATTCAGCTACGCCTATTTTGCTAAAATAGTTGGTACAT
>DATFIF010000128.1:0-9747 GCA_035270405.1 Paludibacteraceae bacterium
GGTATAAGATAGGCGTAAGAATGAGTCAAATTTCGCACAATGTAATATTTGTTACTTTCAACTTCTACTAAACGACCATTTTTTACAAGTTCATCCACATTTTCTTCAAAATCGGAGTTTGTTTTGAATGGTTTATCTAAACCATTCACTATCGCATGTTCTAAATGTACTCCATTGTAATCTCTAAAGTGATCTTTTGAGCTAATTGGTACCGTAGAGTTTGTACAAAAATCACAACTTGTAACAACCGTGCGTAAATCTTTTTTTTCTAAATAGTCATTCACTTCTATAGCTACAATAATTGTAACTGTAATAGCTAATCCAATTAGAATGTAAGGTAATATAGGCTTCTCTGTGCCTTTTTTCGACTGAGTTTTTTTTCTTTTTACCGAACTTTTTTTCGCCATCCTTTAAAACTTTACAAGAATAATAGTTGTGTTAAAATATATAGTGGCAATAGAACAAGTAATGAAAATTTGAACATATATCCAAAGAAACTAGGCATCTCTACTTTATTCTCTTCTGCAATAGCTTTGACCATAAAGTTTGGTCCATTGCCAATGTAAGTCATTGCTCCAAAAAATACAGATCCGACCGCAATGGCTTTTAATAATAGTTCAGGAATACCAGCAATTTCAGCAGCTGCTTGTCCGCTATTTACTAAGCCAAGTGCCACGCCGTGAAAGGCAACAGCTGTAGGTGCATTGTCTAAAAACGAGCTTAATGTACCAGCTGTATAGTAGAATTGCCATGGTTCTGTGAGCCCAAAACTGCTTGCATTTTGAGCTAAATAAAGCATGGTTGGTACCATCGTAATAAAGATGCCTAAAAATACAACGGCGACTTCAATAATTGGTCTCCAACTAAATTTATTTTTTTCACGTACCTCTTTCTTTGTTGCATAAAGTGATAGAGCTATCAGTAAACCCAATATTATTTCGCGTAAAAATTTAAGCCAGATAGGAGCCAAATAACCAGTGTCAGGATTATCTTTCATCAAAGGAATAAAGTCGTCATTAATAAAAGCAACCGACAAAATGACTCCTAATAGAAAAATAAAATTGATTGTTCCAGTAATCCGTATGGGTTCTATTTCGCGCGCATCAGCAGAAAGATGAACCCAATGCTCTTTTTTATAGTAATAGGTGTCGACCAAGAAATAGATGAGTAATAAAAAAGTGCCAACAAATGCCCATTCTGGTAACAAGTTCAAGAACCATGTAAATGGTGCACCACGCAAGAAAAGTAAAAAGAGTGGAGGATCGCCAAGTGGTGTTAATAATCCACCGCAATTTGCCACTGTAGCAATAAAAAACAAAACAGTATGTGTTTTATACTTACGTTGTTGATTAGTAGTAATCACAGGACGAATAAGTAACATGGCGGCTCCAGTGGTTCCCATAATAGATGCTAACAGATAACCAATACCCAGAAATAGTGTGTTGATAATTGGTTTTGCTTTTATATCGCCGTTTAAGTGAATTCCGCCAGTAACCACAAATAAGGACGCTAATAACATAATAAATGGAATGTAATCAAATAAGATTTGATGTTCTAAATTATGAACTAACCCGTTATTAATCAAGTAAATAGCTGTTGGAACAGCTAAAATTAATGCAACAGTTAATTTATGTCGGTTACGCTCCCACCACGATTCAAAAATCAAAGGTAACACGGCAATCGATAACAACATGATTGCAAAGGGAATTGACGCCCATAAGGGCACCGATGAGGGTAAATCTACATTTAATAACAACATAAGTTTAAAAATAAAATTGATATTAATTTAAGGAACTAATCTAGTTTTAATACTTCTAAAAATGCTTTTTGTGGCACTTCTACATTTCCAATTTGCTTCATGCGTTTTTTACCTTTCTTCTGTTTTTCTAACAGTTTACGTTTACGCGATACGTCTCCTCCATAACATTTGGCAGTTACGTCTTTACGTACGGCTTTAATTGTCTCGCGCGAAATGATTTTAGCACCAATGGCTGCTTGTACTGCAATGTCAAATTGTTGACGAGGAATTAATTCTTTTAACTTCTCGCACATACGGCGACCTAATGCAATGGCGTTATCTACATGAATAAGTGACGAAAGGGCATCTACAGATTCTCCATTGAGTAGAATATCTAATTTTACCAATTTGGAGGGACGAAATCCGTTCAAATGGTAATCAAAGGAGGCATATCCTTTAGAAATACTTTTGAGTCGATCGTAAAAATCAAATACAATTTCGCCTAAAGGAATATCGTAAATTAGTTCCATACGGTTGCCTGAAATATAATTTTGTTTTACCAATTCGCCACGTTTGCCAAGGCACAGCGTCATTATCTGTCCGATATAGTCCGTACGAGTAATGATAGAAGATCGGATGTAAGGTTCTTCTATATGGTCGATTGCCATTATATCGGGTAAGCCCGATGGATTGTGCACCTCAATTAAATCTCCTTTATTGGTATGTACTTTATAAGAAACGTTAGGAATAGTCGTAATGATATTCATATTGAACTCTCTGTCAAGTCGCTCTTGCACAATTTCCATGTGGAGCATACCCAAAAAACCGCATCGAAATCCAAATCCGAGAGCTGCTGAAGATTCGGGTTCGAATGTTAATGACGCATCATTTAGTTGGAGTTTTTCGATAGCAGAGCGTAAATCCTCAAAATCTTCTGTGTCGATAGGGTAAACACCAGCAAAGACCATTGGTTTTACTTCTTGGAAACCTTCGATTGATTTTGGACAAGGACGTTTAACGTGAGTAATAGTATCACCTACTTTTACCTCTTTTGAGGTTTTTATGCCAGAAATAATATAACCTACATCTCCTGCACTTAAGGTTTTTGTGGGCGACATTTCCAGTTTTAAAATACCAATTTCTTCGGCATAATACTCTTTTTTGGTATTTACAAATTTGACTAAATCCCCTTTGTTTATAGTACCATTTTCAATTTTGAAGTAGGCAATAATTCCTCTGAATGAATTAAATACGGAGTCGAAAATTAAGCATTGTAATGGCGCTTCAGCATCACCATTGGGCGCTGGAATGCGAGTGACAATGGCTTCAAGAATTTCATTGACACCTAATCCTGTTTTACCACTAGCACGTAAAATTTCTTCACGTTTACAGCCTATTAATTCTACAATTTGATCTTCTACCTCTTCTGGCATGGCGTTATCCATGTCCATCTTATTCATGATGGGGATTATCTCTAGATCGTGTTCGAGCGCCATGTATAAGTTAGAAATGGTCTGTGCTTGAATTCCTTGTGTGGCATCTACAATAAGTAAAGCTCCTTCGCAAGCAGCAATAGAACGTGATACTTCGTATGAAAAATCAACGTGACCAGGTGTGTCAATGAGGTTAAAAATATAGTCTTCTTCGTTGAGTTTGTAACTCATTTGGATGGCATGGCTCTTGATGGTAATACCACGTTCACGTTCCAAATCCATGCTATCGAGTACCTGCGCTTGCATTTCCTTGCCAGCCACTGTGTTGGTATATTCCAATAAGCGGTCAGCCAGGGTACTTTTACCATGGTCGATATGTGCAATAATACAAAAATTTCGTATTTTTTTCATCTATAAAAATCGCTTGTAAAAAGTGTTTTCTTGAAAGTCAGCAAAGGTACTAAAATCCGTTGATTATAGAAATTTTTTGCGCTTAAATACCTAAAAAAGGCACGAAACAGTATAATAGATTGTTTCGTGCCTTTTTATAAAAATGTTGTATTACAACAATGATTCAATTTTGTCTACGAGCGTGCTTTTTGTAACTGCACCAACAAATTTATCACTCAATTGTTCGCCATTTTTGAAAAATAGAATGGTTGGCACACTTCTAATACCATATTTTTCGGTCAATTCTACTGCTTCTTCTATATCTGCCTTACCAATAACGGCACGACCTTCATAGACACCAGAAAGTTCTTCAATTATGGGTGTTACCATTCTACAAGGTCCGCACCAAGTTGCACTGAAATCTACAACTACTAATGAATTATTTGCTAATAATTCGTCGAAATTTGAATCGTTAATTAAATGAGCCATACTATATTTTGTTTAAAATTATATAAATTCAAGTGTAAAGAACAAAAATAAGCTAAATATGACAAGTTGTCAAAAAAAGTTATTAACAAATTAGCCGTTGATTTTAAATTCTAAGAGTTCTTGCAGTTCTAGCTCTTTCAATCCATCAATGAAAGCCGTAGAAACGTCAATTTTGTGTTTTTTAGAACGTAGCGTCACCATTGCACTCGATTCAATGTCACTTATTTGAATGTACAAATCAGTCCTACCAGGATTGGCTTCAACAAGCGAAATTATCTCACTGTTATTTAATTTGTTTACATGTACTAAAGGTAAAACGATGGTTACTTTTTGAATGAGAGATTCATACGTATCTTCCAACATGTCGATGCTTGTGATTTTTAACTCCCATTCTTTCAGTGCGTTGGGAGTCTCTTCTTTGGGATATTTTTTCCAATCAGAACCTCGTTCCTGAACTTTTACTTTGATAAGAACGAACAAATCTTTCTTTAAAAATTTGCCAAAATCAACAAAATCTTTTCCAAAAAGTGCGAATTCAAACTGACCAGAATAATCTTCGATAGTCAGAATGCCATAGGGACGATTATTTTTGGTAACACCTTCGCGAGCTGCCACTACCATTCCTCCGACTGTAAAGATTCTATTTTTTTCGCCATCTTTAAGGTCTTTCATATCGCTCATCTGTTTCGAACATCCATATTCGAGTGCTATGCGATATCGGTCGAGTGGATGCGATGAAAGGTAGATTCCGATTAACTCTTTTTCTTTATTTAAACGTTCTAGTGAAGACCATTCCGAAGCCGTTGGGATTTCAGGTTTTGCTATTTCTACCGTATCTAATCCTCCAAATAGTGAATTTTGAGTGAGCGCTTTGTCTTGCTGAAAACGATTGCCGTAGCGGATGAGAGCATCAATGGTTTGTTCTCCTTTGGTATTAATAACAAAAAATTGTTCACGTTTCATCTCCTCGAACGCATCGAATGCACCACTTAAGGCTAAACTTTCGAGTGCCTTGCGATTACACGAACTTAAATTGACGCGTTCTACAAAATCATAAACGCTTGTATAAGGTCCTTTGGTTTTACGCTCTTGCACAATGGCTTCGACTGCACCTTCGCCAACGCCTTTTATTCCGCCTAATCCAAAACGAATATCACCAACTTTGTTAACCGTAAAATTTAGATCTGATTCGTTTACATCAGGACCTTTTACACTTAACCTCATCGCTTTGCATTCGTCCATAAACTTCGTTACGTCGGTAATGTTATCACGGTTTCTGGTTAAGTTGGCTGCCATGAATTCCGCTGGATAATGAGCTTTGAGGTAAGCTGTTTGATACGAAATCCAGGAATAACAAGTTGCATGTGATTTATTAAAAGCGTATGACGCAAATTTTTCCCAGTCTCTCCATATTTTATCTAACACAGTTTCGGTATAACCATTCTTTTTACCACCAGCTAAAAATTTAGGTTTCAACTCATTAAGCACAGAGATAATTTTCTTTCCCATGGCTTTTCGTAACGCATCAGATTCTCCACGCGTAAATCCAGCTAGTAAGCGCGAAAGTAGCATGACCTGTTCTTGATAAACGGTAATACCATACGTCTCCTTAAGATAGGTTTCCATGATTGGAATATCGTACATAATCTCTTCACGACCTTGTTTGCGAGCGATAAATTGAGGGATATAATCCATTGGACCAGGTCGGTACAAGGCATTCATGGCAATTAAATCTTCGAAAACAGTTGGTTTTAATTCGCGCAGATATTTTTGCATTCCTGTTGACTCAAATTGGAATGTTCCTACCGTTTTCCCTTCAGCATATAACTTATAGGTTTTTTTATCATCAATCGGAATGGTATCAATGTTAATATCAATTCCATGCGATTTTTTGATATTACTAAGTGCTTCTTTTATGATAGAAAGCGTTTTGAGCCCTAAAAAGTCCATTTTGATAAGTCCTACCGATTCTACAACGTGACCGTCGTATTGAGTTACCAAAACGTCTTCGTTGGTTGCTCTATCTTTTACAGTTGCCAATGGAGCAAATTTGGTAAGATTATCAGCACCTATAATAATACCACATGCATGAATTCCCACTTGACGAACGGTGTCCTCCAATTCCTCCGCGTAAGTTAGCATCGATGAGATATTGGAATCATCGCCTTCCACCGCATTTTTGAGTTCAGGAACGTATTTTAAACAGTTTTTAATATTGACTTTTGGTACTTTTTTAGTGATTGGATCTGCCAACTGATCACTAAATTTATCTGGAATTAGTCCAGTTAATTGGTTCACTTGCGCCAATGGCACTTTTTGTACGCGACCCACATCTTTGATGGATGATTTGGTCGCCATGGTGCCATACGTGATGATGTGTGCTACTTTTTCTTTACCATATTTTTTGGTTACCCAATCAATCACAGCGCCACGTCCATCGTCGTCGAAGTCGACGTCAATATCGGGCATTGAAATACGGTCTGGATTTAAAAAACGTTCAAATAGTAAATCATATTTCAGAGGATCAATATCGGTAATTTTTAAACAATAAGCCACTACGGAACCAGCTGCAGAGCCACGTCCTGGTCCTACGGAAACGCCTAATTCTTCACGTGCGGCTCGAATGTAATCGTGTACAATGAGAAAATAACCTGGGAAACCCATCGTTTTCATAATGTGTAATTCGAACACAATGCGTTCTATGAGTTCGTCTGATAACGTCTCTCCATAACGTTTGTGTGCACCTTCCCAAGCTAATTGTGCTAAATAATCAGCTTCTAATTTAATGCGTACTAATTTTTCATAACCGCCTAATTTGCCTATTTTCTTTTCGGCTTCTTCCTGACTGAGAGTAACCTCTCCTTTTTCGTTGCAGGTAAATTCTTTAAATAAATCTTCGTCGGTCTGTTTTTTTCGATAGGCTTCTTCGGTTCCAAACTCTACTGGAATATCGAATTTAGGCATGATTGGATCTGAATTTAAACTGAAGATTTCTATTTTATCTACAATTTCTTGAGTCGTTTCCAAAACTTCGGGCATATCTGCAAAAATGGCCGACATCTCTTCTGGCGATTTTAACCACTCTTGCTTGGTATAATGCATGCGATTGACATCGTCCAAATCTTTACCTGTATTTAAACAAATCAATCTGTCGTGGGCTTCTCCGTGCTCTTCTTCTACAAAATGAACATCGTTGGTTGCTATTAATTTAGTATTTGTTTTGTGTGCCAATTCTACCAGCACTTCATTGACCTCTTTTTGTTTTTGAAAAGTAGTTTGATCGCCGCCTGGTTTATCGGTTTGGTGACGTTGCATTTCGAGGTAATAATCATCGCCAAATATATTTTTGAACCAATGAATAGCCGATTCGGCAGCAGCCATATTCCCTTTCATAATATGTTGCGGAATTTCTCCACCTAAACAAGCAGAGCATACAATTAATCCTTCGTGGTGCTTTTCGAGTAAGGCTTTATCAATACGTGGACGATAGTAATAGCCATCAATCCACGAGGTTGATACTAATGTGCACAGATTGTAATATCCGATTTCGTTTTTTGCTAAAAGTATTAAGTGATAACCGCTGCCGTCTTCCTTTACTTTTTTATCAGACAAATTAGTGTGTGCACAATAGGCTTCAACGCCAATAATTGGTTTGAAAAAACGCTCTTTTTGGTTGACTATTTCTTTGTGTATGGCTTCTTTTTTGGCGTCTTCAGCGGTTTCTAATTCTTTTTCTAGTTTTGCAACTTGACCTTCAGCGGTTCGGTTAATTTTGCTCGCGTAATCGACAAATTCTTTGATGCCAAACATGCTGCCGTGGTCGGTAAGAGCCATGGAACGCATGCCGTTACGCATACATTTGTCCACTAAATCGGGAATCTTTGACATACCATCGAGAATGGAGTAGTGCGAGTGGACGTGTAAATGTGTAAAATTCATATTCTAGTTTTGTTTTGTTGCTTCAGGCGTTAACCAAAAATTTTATTTGATTGGTTATGAGTGATTTGTATAAAATAGGCAAATTGAAAGCCTATTTTGTAAAATTAATAGAATCTGTCTAATTTCAAAAGTAAAGCGGGTAAAAGTTACTAACAAATTATTTTAATGACCGTTGAATTTTGTGATGGTTATAAAAATAGAATAGGAGATTCTATCGCTTGTGAATTATTTTCTTGTATCTTTGTTCCACTTTTTTAAAACTATCAAACAGTCCACAAATTCATTATAAAATGTTGATTAAAGTACTTCTCGACTCCAGTTGCCGTGGCTGCAAAGCCACTCTCGATGCTGTTTTTCAAGCTGTAGCCGACATTGATTCGTCTATTGAAGTACAAGCGATTCAAGATGTGAAACAAATTTTGAGTTATCGGGTATGGCGTACGCCAGCCGTCGTTTTTGACGAAGTAGTGGTGTCGGTGGGTAAAAATTTGACGGTGAAACAGGCGAAAGAATTGATTGAATCAGCTAAAAAATAACGCGTATGGATTTTTTGACATCATTAATAAATCAGGCGGAGTCGCCTTTGTGGATTGCTTTTTTGTTGGGATTAGTTTTCGCACTGGATCCGTGTGCTATATTGACCAATATCGCTTCTGTTGGTTATTTAGGACGAGATTTAGATAATTCCAAACGTGTTTTTCGAAACGGACTTTGGTACACGCTGGGGCGAACATTAGCCTTTGGTTTGCTTGGCGGAGTTCTTATCGTTTTGCTACACAGTGGAACTAAAATTGTGTACATTCAAGATTTTTTCTCCGAATATGGAGAGCTTATTCTGATTCCGTTTTTTATTATTATGGGTTTTTTGATGTTTGTGGCCGATCTATTCCCCAAGTTTAAATGGTCACTTGTATCAGATAAAATAGAACAACGGATGAAGCAGAGTGCGTGGGGTTCTTTTGTGTTGGGAGCTATACTTTCGGTGGCATTTTGTCCCACAAATGCGCTTATTTTCTTTGGTATGTTGGTGCCTTTAGGTGCTAGTTCCGACAGTGGAATTTTATTATTAGTAATTTTTGCGCTTACGGTGGCATTACCAGTAATCGTTATTTCGTGGATATTAGCCTTTAGTTACGAAAATATTAGTCGATTTTACGACTCTATTCGCCACTTGGGAACCTATTTTCGATGGGCAACAGGTGCGTTATTTATTCTATTAGGGCTGTTTTTCTTGTTTGAACACCTGATGGAATAAGAGCTTAATTCGCTGATCATTTGAATTTTGTACCGTTCTATTTTAATTGAAAATTATCTTTGAGAATTAAAAATAAACAGCTATCTTTGCACCGCTTTTCACGGGAGCACATCCGTGTGATGGGAAATTAAGCCATTATTAAAAGCTTAAATTTTGAGTAACACAAATTAATTAAACAAAATGAAAACATTTGAATTGAAAGGTTCTGTTCGTACAGAACTTGGAAAAAAAGCTACAAAAGCTGTTCGCGTTAAACAATCTATTCCTTGCGAACTTTATGGTGGTAAGGATAACGTACATTTCGAAGTAACTGCTTCTGCTATTCGTAAGTTGGTTTATACGCCAAACATCTATCTTGTATCATTGGATATCGATGGTAAAAAAGTAGATGCTATTATGAAAGAAATCCAATTTCACCCAGTTTCTGATAAAGTAATTCACGTTGATTTTATCGAAGTGTCTCCAAAGAAACCAATTATTATGGAAGTTCCTGTACAATTGGA
>DATFIF010000129.1:0-7383 GCA_035270405.1 Paludibacteraceae bacterium
GTAATGCCATCGTCACCAGAAATCACCATAAAATGAGTCGGTTTATTCTTTATAATCTCATCTATTTGCGCAAAATTACCCGACGCCTCTTTCACGCCAACAATATTTGGAAATTCGTGAGCCAAACGTAAAATAGTTTCAGCCTTCATATTTACGCCCGTTCGTCCTGGTACGTTATAAAGCACAATTGGCGTATTTGTTGCCTCAGTTATCGCTTTGTAATGTTGATAAATACCTTCTTGCGAGGGTTTATTGTAGTACGGAACCACAGACAACACGGCATCAACTTGCGACAAGTCAGTCGATTTAATTTTTTCGACAACTGTACGTGTGTTATTTCCGCCAATGCCCATCACAATTGGCAATCGTTTGTTATTTTTTGCAATCACCACGCGCGCTATTTCATCTTTCTCCTCTTCCGTTAAAGTCGGATTTTCAGACGTAGTGCCCAAAATAACCAAGAAATCCGTTCCATTTTCAATTTGATACTCCACTAAACATTCCAGTGCATCAAAATCAATAGAGCCATCCTTTTTAAAAGGAGTAATAAGGGCAATACCCATGCCCATCAATTTATTATTTAACATAAAAATAGAATTAAGTAGCCGCTACAATAGATTTTAAATAAAATAAAATTTGTTCCCACAAAGCTTTTTCTTGTTCATATAGTACGGGAAGTGAAATATCGGTTTTGTCATCTTCTGATTCAGGTTCGATGTGTGGCATATTCACTGCGAAATCAATAAGTCCAAAATCGCCAAGCGAACCACCAACTTTGCAGAGCGCGTTAGCATGCAATAATAAATAGTGCAACGGCTGACAAAAGCGATGCGTTAAATCAATAACCAAATCAAAAGGAGTCTCTTCAAATAGTTTCAAAAATTGATTGTCAGGTCGATGAAAAAAATCTAAACTATTCAAATCGAGCAAATTAAAATTGCTCATAGAGGACGATGTAGTGATTTTTTTTTGCACAAATCCATAAACAGAAACGCGTTTCCCATCAGCTGTGAGCGAACGAGAGACCTCGGAAATAAAAGTGCGATTCTCCGAAAGTTCGCTCTCATAGAGTATCAAAACCGATTTTGCATGGGCGTAGTCCACAAAATGTTTAGTGCGCACGACTCTTTTATTGAATTGATGCAGATGATAAGAAAAAACCTTACGACGTAATTTGTTAAACATATTTTAGTTGTTTCAATAGTATATTTGTACTTATTCAGGAGTTATTAAATTCAAAAAATCAGATTCGTTGATAATTTTTACACCTAATTTTTCAGCTTTTTCAAGTTTAGCTGGACCCATATTGTCACCAGCCAAAATATAATCTGTTTTCGCTGAAACAGAACCAACATTTTTTCCACCATTCTGTTCAATCAACAGCTTATATTCGTCGCGCGAATGATGCGTAAATGTTCCGCTTATAACGATGGATAATCCACTTAATTTATCTGACGTTGGCAACTCTGTATGTTCCAATTCAAACGTCAAGCCTGCTGCCTTCAAACGTGCAATCAACTCTTGATGTTCTGGCTTTTGAAAATAGGCTTGTACACTTTGTGCGATGCGTTCGCCAATTTCGTCAACCGCAATTAAATCATCAAATGAGGCGGCTTCAATCGCCTCAATAGAACGAAAGGATGTTGCCAATTTTTTAGCGACCGTTTCACCTACAAAACGAATTCCTAACCCAAATAACACACGAGCAAATGCTACTTTTTTGGAAGCTTCGGCACCCTCTTTTATGTTGTGCGCCGATTTCACACCAAGACGTTCAAGACGAGCTAATTCTGGCACTTTTAAATCATAAATATCAGCCACATTTTTCAATAATCCTTTTTCGTAAAGTAACGCTATTGTTTCGGTACCCAACCCATCGATATTTAACGCTTTGCGATTGACAAAATGCTCTATTTTACCCTTGATTTGTGGTGGACAACCCTCTTCATTTGGACAATAATGCGCTGCTTCGCCATCATCGCGCACTAAAGTGGAGCCACACTCAGGACAAACCTTTATAAATTCTATTTTGTCGCCAATTAAAAGTCGAGCGTCTTTATCTACAGCCGTTATTTTAGGAATAATTTCACCACCTTTCTCCACAAAAACAACATCGCCAATATGCAAATCGAGTGCTGCAATAATATCCGCATTGTGCAACGAAGCGCGCTTAACAACTGTTCCCGACAACTGAACAGGATCTAAATTGGCAACGGGCGTAACTGCGCCAGTGCGACCAACTTGATAACTCACAGAATTTAATCTGGTTGAAGCTTTTTCAGCCTGAAATTTATAAGCAATCGCCCAACGTGGAGATTTTGCAGTATAACCTAAATTCTTCTGTTGCAGTAAGTTATTTACCTTCAAAACCATGCCATCAGTCGCCACAGGGAGATTTTTACGTTCTTTATCCCAATGTTCAATATACGCCAACACTTGGGCAAGCGAGGTACAATTCTTCATCGAATTTGACACTTTAAAACCCCATTTGGAGGCTTTTTGGAGGTTGTCATAATGCGTATCGGTTGGCAAATTATCGCCCAATATGTAGTAGAAATATGCATCCAATGTACGCCGCGCAGCTTCCGCCGAATTTTGTAATTTGAGTGTGCCACTGGCCGCATTGCGAGGATTAGCAAATAACGATTCTTCCTGAGCTTCACGCTCCTTATTGAGCCCCTCAAAAACTTCCCAAGGCATTAATATCTCGCCTCGAATTTCAAATTTTGACGGATAATCACCTTGTAATTTCAACGGAATACTTCGAATCGTACGCACATTGGCTGTTACGTCATCCCCATGTACGCCATCGCCACGAGTTACAGCTCTTACTAAAGCACCATTTTCATAACTCAACGAAACGGACGTTCCGTCATATTTTAATTCGCACACAATTTCAAAATCATCATTCAGCGCTTTGCGCACACGTTCATAAAACTCAGCAACTTCACCTGCGGAATAGGTATTTGCTAGCGAAAGCATAGGATAGGTGTGTGAAACTTGTACAAATGCCTCATTCAAATCACTACCAACACGTTGCGAGGGCGAATTTGGATCAAAAAAATCGGGATTAGCAGCTTCCAGCAGTTGCAATTCCTTCAATTTGGTATCAAATTCAAAATCACTAATAGTCGGAGCGTTAAGCAGATAATAGTTATAATTATGCTGATTTAGCTCGTTACGAAGTTGTTCTATCTGTTCTTGAGGCGTTGCCATACGAAAATACCTATTTTATAATCTACAAAGATAAAGATTTTATTGAAAGAATAAAACGAGATTTCGAAAAAACATGCACGCTAAAGAGAGTCTCGTAAGACATCTATCAAATACCATTCTCAATGAAAATGATCGCTTAAAATGCTTGGGATTTTCAACAAAAAAATAGTACCTTTGTACGTTTGCTCATTTAAAAACACAAAAGAGCGAAATTAGAGGGTTAAATAAGCTGTTTTAAAAGTGATTACACCCCTTGAAACGAAACTTGTAACTAACGATATGAAATCAAAAATTGCTCAATTAAAGGAAGCTGTCAATGCTTTTTCAGCCAAATCACAAGACGAATTAGAAGCATTACGTATTCAATACCTCAGCAAAAAAGGTGAAATTTCAGAACTATTCAACGAATTTCGCACCGTTGCCAACGAAGATAAACGTGAAATTGGTCAACTTTTAAATCAACTTCGCGATGCGGCACAAGAGAAATTGAACGAATTAAAAACCAATATTGAGTCAGCAAAAGATTTGTCTGAAAAAATGGATCTTACGCGTAGTGCCGACACCATTCCATTAGGTACAAGACATCCACTTTCTTTAGTGAAAACTGAAATTATCGATATCTTTTCACGCATTGGCTTTACGGTAGCTGAAGGTCCTGAAATCGAAGACGATTGGCACGTATTTGGTGCACTCAATTTTGCACCAGAACACCCCGCTCGCGATATGCAAGACACTTTTTTTATCGAAAAAAATCCTGATGTTTTACTACGCACACACACTTCAAGCGTACAAACGCGTATTATGACTTCACAAAAACCGCCAATTCGTGTGTTGTGTCCTGGTCGTGTCTATCGCAACGAAGCTATTTCATATCGTGCACACTGTTTTTTTCATCAAGTTGAAGGGTTGTATATCGATAAAAATGTATCATTTGCAGATTTAAAACAGGCACTATTGTATTTTGCTAAAGAGATGTTTGGTGAACATACCGAAATCCGTTTGCGCCCTTCCTATTTTCCGTTCACCGAGCCAAGCGCCGAAATGGATATTTCGTGTAATTTGTGCGGTGGAAAAGGTTGTAACTTTTGTAAACACACGGGCTGGGTAGAAATTTTAGGCTGTGGTATGATTGATCCTAACGTGCTCGAAGAGTGCGGCATTGATTCTAAAATTTACACAGGATACGCTTTCGGAATGGGCGTTGAACGCATCACCAATTTGAAATTTCAAGTAAAAGATTTACGTCTCTTCTCAGAAAATGATGTACGTTTTTTACAACAATTTCTGTAAAATTTATAACATTTAATTTAGATTAGTTACTGTATTCATGGTCAAAATTTATTCTGAAAATCCAAATTCCAAAGCGATTACCCGCGTTGCTGAAATTCTTCGTAATGGTGGTATCGTCATTTATCCCACGGATACAGTTTACGCCATTGGTTGCGATATTTTTCAACCACGAGCCGTTGAAAAAGTCTGTAAATTCAAAGGAATTGATCCGCAAAAAGCCCTTTTATCGATGATTTGTTACGATTTGAGTAATATTAGCGAATATGCCAAAATTGATAACACGACATTCAAATTATTGAAAAACAATTTGCCAGGACCATTTACGTTTATTCTCAATGGCAGCAGTAAATTACCTAAACTTTTAAAAGATCGTAAGACAATTGGAGTTCGCGTTCCGAATAATGATATCATACGAGCATTAGTACAAGAACTCGGAAATCCAATGCTCACGACATCCATCAAAGATGAGTGCGACATCACAGAATATGAAACTGATCCAGAATTACTTGAAGAAAAGTATGGGAAAATTGTGGATTTAGTTATCGATGGTGGTTTTGGTGGTATTCAAGCATCTACCATTGTCGATTGCACGGGCGATGAACCTACCATTATACGAGAAGGCGCTGGCGTATTGGTTTAACAATAAAAACATCAGAAAACTAATTTTATCGAGAAATAAGCAGATTAGTCACTTTTTTTATTATATTTGCAACCCTTTATTAGTCAAACAGAAAACCTAAAAACAGAAAAATATGAAAATTGCAGTTAGAATTTCGTTAATTATTTCAATCATCGTATTGGGATATTTGTGCGTGATGAGCATCGTAACTCCCATTCGTTTTGATGAAGAACGGACACTTCGTGAAAAAGCCATTGTCACCAATTTGATTCACGTTCGTAAAGCACAAATCGAATTTAAAAATCAGTTTGGGCACTACACAGCCAACACCGACTCGTTAATGGATTTTGTAATCAACGGGAAAATGCCTGTGGTATTGAAAGAAGGAACTTTAACTGACGAACAATTACTGGCTGGTTTAACCGAAGCAAAGGCTTTAAAGATTGTAAATTCTGGCAAGACAAAAGAGATTGAAGCTAATGGATTGCAAAATTTTCGTCGCGACACTTCGTATGTAAGCGTGTACGAAAGTTTATTTACAGATGTGCTTACCATAGAACAAGTTAAAAATATCGTGGTTATTCCTTATTCTAACGGTCAAAAATTTGAAATGGAAACACGTATGCACACCAATGCAAGTTCTGGCATTGTGATTCCACTATTTGAAGCACGCGCCCATTACGAAACTTATTTGAATGACTTAAGTCGCCAAGAAATGGTAAATTTAATAGACGAACGAACCAAATTAGAAAAATATACAGGTTTGAAAGTAGGCTCTATAGACGAACCGAATAACAACGCTGGGAACTGGGAATAATCAGTAAAAAGTACTGAAAATTAATCCATTCGGGTGTTTACTCGAATGGATTTGTTTTTAAAACATCTAAATAAATGAGAATAATTAGTGGGAAATTTAAAGGTCGTAGGCTGACGCCACCAACAACCATTACAGCGCGTCCGACAACAGACTTCGCTAAAGAAAGTCTGTTTAACCTAATCAATAATCGGTTGGATTTGGATGGAGCAACAGCACTCGATCTGTTTTCAGGAACTGGTGGTATCGGTTTCGAATGCGTGTCGCGCGGCTGTGTACACGTGAGCGCTGTAGAGATGAGCGAACCACACATTCGGTTTATAAAAAAAACGATAGAAGTTCTTAAAATCGACAATTTGCGCGTTTATCGTGCCGATGTCTTCCGATTTTTAACCACCAATCATGAAACATTTGACTTTATTTTTGCTGATCCACCCTATCAACTACCAAATATCAATGAAATTCCAGATATTATATTCCAACAAAAACGATTAAATGAAGGTGGCACTTTTGTGATTGAACATGGAAGTAAAAACTCCTTTGAATCGCATCCTCGCTTTGTAGAGCATCGTACGTATGGTAACGTACATTTTAGTTTTTTTGAATAACAAACCAACTAACATAAAAAAAGGAAACTGCATAAAACATGTAGCTTCCTTTTTTTTATCTCTTTTGGTGTTATTTATTTGCCTCTGAGTAAATTAATATCTCCACTTAATTTGTATTTTAGGGGATTCCCTTTGCTATCCAAGTCCGTTCCTGTGGCATGAATGACGTAATAATAAGCGCCTGGAGCAGCCATTTTTCCATTAACTAATCCATCCCATCCTTTACCTGGATCGTCACTTGAAAAGACCGTTCGTCCCCAGCGGTTGAAAACGGTACAACTGTACGAACTTAAGGATTTAAACACCACACGAAATTCATCGTTGATACCATCGCCATTGGGTGTAAAGACATTTGGAACTTGCAATGAGGATGCTAACACTCTAACATCCAATGAATCGACATATTCACAAGAGTTTGATGCAGCAACTAATTTGACACGGTATGAACCCGACTCCGTAAACGTATAGCGTAAATCGCGATCGTTGTAACGAATATAATTGTTTGGCTCGGCTAAATTATAAACATACCATTCGTAAAAAACAGTGGAAATAGGATTTACACGACTTTCAAAATCAACTACCAAAGGTCCTGAACCAGAAATATCAGTACCAGAACGATCAACCTCATTTTTAGCCGTTCGCTCAGAAACAGTTCCCTTCATATTTGATTTCACAGAAATTGCTTGATACAGATTCGTCTCAACTATCTTTGGCGAGATATTCATCTGCTCGGCATACATATCGCCCGACATACTAAATTTAGTATTACAAAGCGGTGCTGGCAAAACTACTTCCGTAAACGGATCTGCCTTGGTAAAACTTTTCACCGCTGGTTC
>DATFIF010000130.1:0-8651 GCA_035270405.1 Paludibacteraceae bacterium
TTTTGAAAAACTGGGCCAACCACAACCCGATTCAAATTTATCAGACGAGATAAACAGCGGCTCACCGGTTGTAATATCAACATAAATTCCTGGTCTAAACTCATCAAAATAGCTATTTTGAAAAGGAAGCTCCGTGGCCGAATCTTGCGTAACTTGATATTGCATTGGAGTCAATTTGCTGCGTAAAGTCGCATCATCCAACTTCACATACGCTTCTGGTGCTTTATATTTACGCGCTACTTCAAATAGTTGAGGATTGATGTGACAATATCCTGTGGGATTTTTATCCAAATAATCCTGATGATAATCTTCGGCTGGATAAAAATTCTTCAATGGTTCCACTTCAATTCGTAATGGTTTATTGTAGCTCTCAGCCAACTTTGCCAATTCTGCCTTTATAACCTCCAAATCCGCCTTATCCGTGTAGTAAATTCCAGTGCGATACTGTGTACCAATGTCGCCACCTTGTCGATTTAACGTGGTGGGATCAATGGTTTTAAAATAGAGTTGTAATAAATCCGACAAGGCTATTTGTTCCTTATCGTAAACTACTTGCACGGTTTCGGCAAAACCTGTAGCACCACTACAAACCTGTTTGTAAGTGGGGTTTTCCACCGTTCCATTGGCATAACCGGCTTGTGTGACATATACACCTGCAATTTGTTTCATAAAGTGCTCTGTACCCCAGAAACAACCGCCGGCAAAATAAATTTCTGCTTGTGTTTTCATAACTTCTTTCTCCTTTTGTGCATTTTGCGTACGACCGTTACAATTAACAGTCACTGGCAAAATTAAAAATAATCCGATTATTATATTGAATTTCATAACTTTATTTTCTTTAAATGGTATTACAAAGATACGGATTTTTTTGTAAAATAAAGTTTGAATGAGAGGATTGTTATACATAATCACTAAGCATTTTGCCGAAATTGTAAAATAAAGAGTCACACGTCAATTTATTTTTGTATTTTTGTACTAGAACAAATTTGTAAAACCGTTTATGGAAAAATTTATATTAGTCATTTTTGGCGCCTCTGGAGATTTGGCGTGGCGCAAACTTATGCCTGCGCTTTACAATCTTCATCAACAAAAAATGTTGCCCGAATCGTTCAAAGTGCTCGGCGTAGGTCGTATGAATATGACCGACGAGAGTTTTCGAGCCAAAACATTGGCTGGTTTGAAAGAGTTTGTCCCTGAAAATAAATATACGGATAAGGGCGCACTCGACTTTGGTAATTATCTACATTTCCAAAGTATGGATACCAACGAATTGGCAGATTATGCCGTATTAAAGGCACGTTTGGAAACTTTATCACACGATTTAGCTTGCAACGCCAATTACCTTTTTTATTACGCCACGCCGCCATTGATGTACACCACCATCACACAACATCTGCACGCACATCAATTAACGTGTCAAGATCAGGGTTGGAAGCGCGTGATTATCGAAAAACCATATGGACACGATTTAGCAAGTGCTTTAGAATTAACCAAAGAGTTGTCACAAGCATTTGCCGAAGAACAAATTTACCGCATCGACCATTATTTAGGTAAAGAGACGGTACAAAATATTTTAGTAACGCGTTTTTCGAACAGTATTTTTGAACCTCTATGGAATCATAATTATGTGAAATACATCGAAATAACCTCTTCGGAATCCTTAGGCGTTGGTTCGCGAGCTGGTTATTACGACACGGCTGGCGCCATGCGCGATATGGTACAAAACCACCTGCTCCAGTTGCTGGCAATTGTTGCTATGGAGCCTCCCGCAACAGCTAACGGAAATGCCATTCGTGACGAGATGGTCAAAGTCTTTCAATCGCTTCGCCCAATAAAAGAAGAAGAGGTGCCACAATATGTGGTGCGCGGACAATATACGTCCTCCGAAATCAATGGAGAAACTGTAAAAGCATATCGTGAAGAGGCGGGAATTGCACCCAATTCGAAAACGGAAACCTACATGGCCATGACTTGTTATATCGACAATTGGCGCTGGAGTGGCGTTCCTTTCTACATTCGAACAGGAAAACGTCTGCCAACGCACGTTACAGAAATTGTGATTCATTTCAAGCCCAATCCGCATCGAATTTTTGCACAAAAAGATGGCTTACAAGATGTTGGGAACCAACTTATAATCCGCATTCAACCAGACGAAGGATTGTTGTTAAAAATTGGTATGAAAGTGCCTGGCGGTGGATTTGAAGTGGAGAAAGTGGCTTTAGATTTTCACTATTCATCGCTCACAGATCACTACATTCCACAAGCTTACGAGCGTTTATTGTGCGATTGTATACAAGGCGACTCTACACTCTTTCAGCGAAATGATGCAGTAGAAGCAACTTGGAAATTTGTACAACCTATTATCAATGCGTTTGCCAACAACCGCAAAAATCCCATTTACGGTTATCCAGCAGGTACTTGGGGTCCTGAACGCGCCAACCAATTACTTGCAAAAGATGGTTTTGAATGGCGTTATCCATGTAAAAATTTAGCCAATGATGGCGTTTATTGTGAATTATAATAATTATGCAGACAATTAACACATTTCAAACAGCAGAGGATGCCTGTTTTGCAGTAGCAAAAGAGTTATCAAAATTAGCAAAAACAGGTGGAACCGTCGCTTTGTCAGGCGGCGAAACGCCGAAAAAACTGTTTCGTATCATAGCCGAACAATTCAGTGACACCGATTGGAGTCGCATAAACTTCTTTTGGGGCGACGAGCGTATGGTAGCACTCGAAAACTCGGAAAGTAATTATGGTACATTTTATCGTGAACTGATTAGCACGAAAATCATTAACCAACAAAATGCCTTTCCAATTACTTATTTTGCCAACGAACAAAAATCATTGGAAGATTATCTCCAAAAAATTGAAGAAAACGTAACTTATCACAAGGGTATTCCTCAATTTGATGTTATCATTTTAGGCATTGGTGAAGATGGGCATGTAGCGTCCATTTTTCCCAATAATTTGGAGTCGTTTACTACTCCTGCTTTTGCTGAAATCGCTACTCATCCACATGGTCAGCAACAACGCATTTCGCTCACAGGAACGACTATCAATCAAGCAAAAACTGTTTTTTTCTTGACTACAGGCGAAAATAAAAGTACAATTATCAACGAAATTATTACTCATAAAAATAGAGCATTGCCAGCTACTTTAGTTGAAAATCCAGCACATATCACGTGGTTTATAGACGAAAAAGCGGCATCAAAATTACCAAAATTATGAAACAAGAAATTGGAGTTATAGGATTAGCCGTGATGGGCGAAAACTTGGCACTCAACATTGAAAGCCGAGGTTATAAAGTTTCAGTATTCAACCGAAGTAGCGAAAAAACCACCAAATTTATGGAAGGACGAGCCGTGGGAAAAAACTTTCACGGAGCTTTATCCATCGCTGACTTTTGTGACTCATTAACCGTACCACGCAAAATTATACTGATGGTAAAAGCAGGAGAAGCAGTTGATAAAACCATCGAAACTTTACTGCCACATCTCAGCAAAAATGACATTATTATTGACGGTGGCAATAGTAATTACGAAGATACCGAACGACGCATGGCAGATTTAGCATCTCAACATATTTTATTTGTAGGCAGTGGCATTTCTGGTGGTGAATTGGGTGCTCTTCACGGTCCGTCGATGATGCCAGGAGGAGCTGTAGAAGCGTGGTCGCAGATACAACCGATTTTTGAAGCCATTACGGCCAAAGTCGGACCACAACAAGAACCTTGTTGTACGTGGGTTGGCACTGGTGGTGCCGGACATTTTGTAAAAATGGTACACAATGGCATCGAATACGGCGATATGCAAGTAATTTGTGAAGGTTACGACGTGGCAAAACGTCTGCTCGAATTAGATAATGATACAATCGCGAGCGCATTTGCCGATTGGAACACCAAACGCCTACAAAGTTATTTGATGGAAATAACAGCGGATATTCTCAGCTACAAAGAAAATGGAGAATCTATTGTCGATTTAATTTTAGATACCGCTGGTCAAAAAGGGACTGGAAAATGGACAGCAATTACGGCTTTAAACGAAAGTATTCCACTCAATTTAATTACAGAATCGGTCTATTCACGTTTCATTTCGGCTCAAAAAGAGATGAGAACCGAGCTAAGTAAACACTATCCAAAAGCTGAGATTACGAACGTTATTGGATGCGAATTACACGATATAGAAGGCGCTATGTATGCCTCGAAATTACTATCGTATGCGCAAGGATTTGAACTCATAGCCACAAAATCACACGAGAAAAAATGGGGAATCAATTTAGCCGCTATTGCTAAAATTTGGCGTGGTGGCTGTATCATTCGCTCTAAATTTTTAGATGATATTGCTTCCGCTTACGAAAAAGAGCAGATAGAGACGTTGTTGTCATCTGATTTTTACAAACACATGTTACCAGAAGCCATTGTTTCGTTGCGAAAAGTGGTGGCTTCGGCTTCGCTCAATGGAATTCCTGTGGCAAGTATGAGTGCCGCTTTGGCTTACTACGATGCGATGAGAACTGATAAACTTCCAGCAAATTTGCTACAAGCACAACGCGATTATTTTGGAGCACACACCTACGAGCGTGTCGATAAACCTCGTGGTGAGTTTTTCCACACCAACTGGACGGGCGAAGGTGGCGATACGATTTCGACCACTTACAATAACTAAGACAAGCTAAGCGATGACTCTTAAGAGTCATCGCTTAGCTTTTTTACACAACAAAAGAATATCCAATTCATTTATTAGTGATAAACGAATTATGAATATATTTGCAAAAGAGACACAAAAAAAACCGTGTAAAAAAAATTAGTTCATCACATGATTCAATTTAAACATATCACCAAGCAATTTTCAGATAATTTTGTACTTCAGGATTTTAATCTTGACATTCAAAAAAATGAAAAAATAATAATCAGGGGGCGATCTGGAATTGGCAAAAGTACCATTTTTAAACTTTTACTGGGTTTTGTAAAACCTGACAAAGGCGAAATAGTATTCGAGGGTAAAGCCCTAAACGAAAAAACCATTTGGGAATTTCGTAAAAAAATAGTCTATATTAGTCAGGACTTAACCATCGGAACAGGAAAAGTGCATCAGCTATTTAAAGATACATTATCGCTGAAAACAAATGCGGAGAGGAAAAAGGAAAGCTTGAAAACGGTGAATGAACTGCTTAGTCAATTTGAGTTGAACGAAGCGATACTCGACATGAACCTCGAAGAGTTATCAGGAGGAGAAAAGCAGCGTGTCGCAATCATTAATGGTTTATTACTGAAGAGAACTATCTTTTTACTCGACGAGGTCACATCCGCACTGGATAAATCTCTAAAAAAGAAAGTAAGTGATTTTTTCTATCTTCATCCTAACTTTACCGTATTATCGATTTCTCACGATAATTATATGTCTGAAAATGGAACTATCCGAACCTTAAAATTAGACTAACTATGAATGGAGCACCAGACTTGACATACGTATCACTAATTTTTATCGGATTATTGCTATTGATACCTCTAGCAGTGGTACATTTTTTAAAACTTGGCATTACTAAAAACTTGTTGATTTCGGTTGTGCGCATGGCTGTACAATTAGTCCTGATAGGTTTTTTCTTGGAATTCCTCTTTCTTTTCGACTATTGGGCCGTTACTATTTTATGGTTTATGGTGATGATTTTAGTCGCCGTATTTTCTATCATAAAAAGTTCAAAACTCAAACTCAACCACTTTATTTTACCAATTTTTATATCTATGCTGATTGCGAATTTCATGGTTATACTTTATTTTAATCAATTCATAGTTCAGTTAGATTCTGTATTCGAAGCAAAATACATTATTGCTATCGGCGGAATGGTGCTTGGTAATTCGCTACGAGCTAATGTCGTAGGAGTTGGCGATTTTTACAACTCTTTGCGGAAAGATGAAAATCTTTATTTCTATAAATTATCGCTGGGAGCATCCAAACTGGAGGCTTTATTGCCTTTCGCAAAACAAAGTTTTATTGCAGCACTCAATCCCACAATAGCCACTATGGCTACAATGGGTATCGTTTCGCTACCCGGAATGATGACGGGACAAATTTTAGGTGGTTCAGTCCCATTGGTGGCTATTAAATATCAAATTGCCATTATGGTAGCTATTTTGGCGTCCACCATATTGAGTATTTTACTCAGCCTCGTTTTTACACTTCGGATTTCTATCGACAAATCGGGTGTTCTCAAAAAAGATTATTTTGTGTAAGTGATGCTGACAGGCATAACACGCGTGTGAGTCACAAATAATTTCCTATTCCAAGCAGAACATTAACAACTTATAAAACTCGTTTTATTTGGTAGTTTCGAAAAAAAAGATTTACTTTGCATTAAATAATACAATCAGGTAGTATAATATGAAATTGTCTAAAACATCGGAGTACGCTTTACGGATATTAATTTACATGGCTAAAAAACCTACAGATTTATATACCGCCAAATATCTGATTGAGCAACTTCATGTTTCCGATAAATACCTACGCCGGCTAATGACAGATTTGTCAAAAGCGGGCTTTATAAAAAGCACTCAAGGACGCGATGGCGGCTACACGTTTGCCAAAGAGATTCACGAGATTTCATTATATGAGATTATCGACTCGGTTGAAAATATGGATAAACTCAACGACTGCGTATTGGGCTTCGGCGAATGTTCGTGTACAAATCCATGCGCCATGCATGATAAGTGGCAAGTTATTAGACAAAAACTAAATACATTATTCCATGAAACAAAATTATCCGATTTGGATTTAGATAAAATAACACGTTATTAAAAAATTTGAGTATATATACTACTTGATTATAGAATATTGATTACATCACTAAATAAACAAAAACCTATGAAAAAAATGAGTTATAACAACCAAGAAACTACTAAAAATCCACACGGCGTAGATGCGCGAAAATTACACTCCAACGACGACGTTCAAGTAGTACATATACTTCTAAAACCTGGAGAGAATCTGAAAAAACACACCACGGCAGTCAATGTGTTTTTCTATGTGTTAGAAGGCGAAGGAGTTATTGAAATTGGCGATGAAAAAGTGTCAGCTACCAAAGATTGGCTGATTGACAGTCCTAAAAATATTCCACATGCTTTGTACAACGAGAGCAAATCAGATTTCCGTGTGCTAGTGGTAAAAACACCATCTCCTACTGCCAAACAAAATAGAGAAGCCGTCGAACAAATTTTAAAACAAAAAAAATAACATTATGAAAACGTACAAACATCTTAAAATAGGCGACCTAGTAACCAAAGATTTCAGAGCAGCCGAAGTTTTTAAACGAGCTGGAATTGACTTCTGCTGTGGTGGTGACCAAACTCTTGAAGAAGCGTGTCGCAGCAAAAAATTAGATTTAGCTTCCATTGAAATGCAATTATCAACACTTGACAATTCTGAGCCCGACTTTTCACATAATTTTAAAGCGTGGAACCTCGATTTTCTGTGTGACTACATCGTGAACACACACCATAAAACAGTATTGAACTTACTTCCACAGCTAACCTCTTATACAGAAAAAATTGCAACAGTGCATGGTGAAAACCATCCAGAGTTATTGGAAATAGCCACACTATTTTCGCAAATAAACACAGAACTTCTACAACATCTAAAAAATGAAGAAGAGGTTTTATTTCCAGCCATCAAAGAGGTATTGAAAACAGAATCAGCCGAAGCGAAAGCGACGATTATTTCTGAAATTAGCAGAATGAGCGACGAACACGAATTTGCTGGAGGAGCGATGGATAAAATAAATATGTTGAGTCGTGGGTATTTAGTTCCCGAAGATGGCTGTAATACTTACCGAGTGACCTACAAACTACTAGAAGAATTTGAAGATGATTTACATATACATGTGCATTTAGAAAATAATATTCTGTATCCTAAAGCATTGAAACTCGCTATCTAATTTCATCGGAATAATAGTGAATATGTGAGTAACAAAAATCCCCACTACAAAAAATTGTAGCGGGGATTTTCTATCGTAACGAATAATCGTTTTATTTATTCAAAGCTTGCGATACGCTAACTGCAACAGATACAGTAGCACCAACCATTGGATTGTTGCCCATGCCTATGAATCCCATCATCTCTACGTGGGCAGGAACTGATGAAGAACCAGCAAACTGAGCATCAGAGTGCATACGTCCCATAGTATCAGTCATTCCATAAGAAGCAGGACCTGCCGCCATATTATCTGGATGTAACGTACGTCCTGTACCGCCACCTGAAGCAACTGAGAAATAACGTTCACCAGCCAAAACGCGTTCTTTTTTGTAAGTTCCAGCTACTGGATGTTGAAAACGTGTTGGATTGGTAGAATTTCCTGTGATGGAAACATCCACGCCCTCTTTCCACATAATCGCTACGCCTTCGCGCACATCGTCAGCACCATAGCAATTCACTTTGGCACGTGGACCGTTTGAATACGCTTTGGTTTTAACCACTTTCAATTCGCTAGTATAATAATCGAATTCGGTTTGTACATAGGTAAAACCATTGATACGTGAAATAATCATAGCGGCATCTTTTCCAAGACCGTTTAAGATAACACGTAATGGATGTTTACGTACTTTATTTGCCATTTCAGCAATTTTGATAGCACCTTCAGCGGCAGCAAACGACTCGTGT
>DATFIF010000131.1:0-2518 GCA_035270405.1 Paludibacteraceae bacterium
GATCTACTCAATAAAGGTGTAAAAATTAGTGAGGTGAAAGGTATTAAAACCGATTTTGCTATTTCACCAGCTAAAAGTGGGTACAAATTGACTTTTGGTGATGATGAATTTATCGCTTATTTCAAAGATTTTTTAAGACCAAAATTGGTAGAACTACTTTTCTAAATGAATTATTACTGTTTAATTGCCGGATTTCCTGAGTTACAGATGGACTCTACCAGAAATGTACCCACCATGGAAGCATTGCTGGAAGAACTTTACGGCGCACTCACAGCAAAAGACGCTCTGCAACTCGACCTACTTAGAATGCAGTACGACAATCGCAATTTATTGGCTTATTTAGCTGATAAAGAGGCGCCACTCGACCCACTTGGAATCTTATCGCGCAACGATTGGGAAGAGTTAATTACGCTGATGGATGAAGTTGATATGCCCAAAGACAAGCGGTTGCAACCTTATATTTTGAACTATTATCGGACCATCACCGATGAAAAATTGGCAGCAGAAATTTCCTCAAAAGAGGATTTTCTAGCCACCTTATACTACGAGTTTGGAACACAATCTAGCAATGAATTTGTAGCTAATTGGTTTGAATTCAATCTCAATATCAACAATTTACTCACAGCTATTTCGAGTCGTAAACACGGTTTTGATATCAAACAAGCAATTGTTGGCAACAATGAAATCGCCCAAACGATACGTAGAAGCAATACCCACGACTTCAACCTTTCAGGACTATTTGAACACGTGGAAGCAATTATGACTATTACTGAAAATAAAAACCTGTTGGAACGTGAAAAAGCCATTGATAGTTTGAAATGGGAATGGTTAGAAGAGCATACTTTTTTTAATTACTTCACAATAGAACGTGTACTCGCTTTTTATCTTCGTTGCGAATTATTACATCGGTGGGACGATTTAACGCCAGAGAATGGCCAGGAAATTTTCCGTCAATTATTGGATGATTTAAAAAAAGTAGTTAAGTTATAACTCAAAAATGTCAAAAATAAACTATTGAAAATTAGAATATATGTCAACAAAAGGGAGAGTTAAAGGTATTATTTCCAACCTCGTAACCGTAGGAGTGGATGGGCCTATTTCGCAAAATGAGATTTGCTACATTTCGTTAGGCGACGAGAAATTAATGGCTGAAGTTCTGAAAGTTGAAGGAGACAATGTGTTTGTGCAAGTGTTCGAAAGTACACGCGGCTTAAAAGTTGGAAACGAAGTAGAATTTGCTGGACATATGTTGGAAGTAACCTTAGGTCCTGGTTTGCTCTCGCGTAACTACGACGGCTTACAAAACGACCTTGACAAACTGACTGGGGTTTTCCTCAAACGCGGTGAATACAACTATCCACTTGACACAGAAAAATTGTGGAAATTCAAACCATTAGCTCAAGTTGGCGATAAAGTTGTATCAGCCAATTGGTTGGGCGAAGTAGATGAAAATCATCAGCCACACAAAATAATGGTTCCTTTTATCATGGAAGGCACTTACACGGTTAAGTCAATTGTTGCAGCTGGTGAATATAAACTTTTGGATAAAATTGCCGTTATTACAGATTCTGAAGGCAATGATCACACGCTCACAATGGTTCAAAAATGGCCTGTAAAACAACCAATTACTGTACACGTTGAGAAACCTCGTCCATTTAAATTATTAGAAACTGGTGTTCGTACCATCGACACCGCCAATCCAATCGTAGAAGGTGGAACTGGCTTTATTCCTGGACCATTTGGAACAGGAAAAACCGTATTGCAACACGCCATTTCAAAACAAGCAGAAGCTGACATTGTAATTATTGCTGCTTGTGGTGAGCGCGCTAACGAAGTGGTTGAGATTTTCGTAGAATTTCCTGAATTGGAAGATCCACATACAGGACGCAAATTGATGGAACGTACGATTATTATTGCCAACACATCGAATATGCCAGTGGCAAGTCGTGAAGCTTCGGTTTACACCGCCATGACCATTGCCGAATATTACCGTGCTATGGGCTTGAAAGTCTTGTTAATGGCGGATTCTACGTCACGTTGGGCGCAAGCGTTACGTGAAATGAGTAATCGGATGGAAGAGTTGCCCGGTCAGGATGCTTTCCCAATGGATTTATCAGCTATTATTGGGGCTTTTTACAGTCGTGCTGGATACGTTTATCTCAAAAATGGAACAACTGGTTCGATTACGTTTATCGGAACAGTATCGCCGGCTGGAGGTAACTTGAAAGAACCTGTAACAGAAGGTACCAAAAAAGTAGCCCGTTGTTTTTATGCTTTAGAACAAGATCGTGCCGACCGCAAACGCTACCCTGCTGTAAATCCTATCGCTAGTTACTCCAAATATATTGAATATCCTGAATTTGAAGAGTATATCAAGACTAAAATTCAAGGTGACTGGATTGGGAAAGTCAATCAAATGAAAACTATTTTGCAACGCGGTAAAGAGGTGCAAGAACAGATCAATATTTTGGGTGACGACGGCGTGCCTGTGGAATATCATGTGACCTTTTGGAAATCG
>DATFIF010000132.1:0-9717 GCA_035270405.1 Paludibacteraceae bacterium
GCTTTCTGTAAACCTTCACTCATCAGTTTCATCCCATATAAGAAGAGGCTAACTGCACCAATCAGTGTTAGAATTTCCAGTAATCCGAATTTCATATTATGTTCATTTTTTTATTTCGTGTGCAAAATTAAGCAAAATTATTATCATATTCTATACAAATCTGGTAAAAATTGCCTATTTTTATCCCCCAAAAGTGATATGTAATGGATAATTGATTAAAATCTTAATAATCAAACCATTAAACAATTTCGTTAATCACTCAATTAATCATTACCTTTACGTTTATGGAGCAAACAGTCACAATTTTCTGTAAGAACAATCAGCAATTTAAAGATTACCCACGCGGAACCTCGTTGATGGATATTTATAAAGATATGAATATCCAACTCAAATATCCTGTAGTAGCGGCTCGTGTAAACTACAAAGTTGAGGATCTTAACTTTTTGATTTACAAACCAAAAGATATTGATTTCATTGATGCTAGTACACCTTCAGGTATTCGTGTTTACTTACGTTCCATCAGTATGGTGATGGCAAAGGCACTTTATGATTTGCATCCAGGGGCTACGTTGCGTATTGAACACCCCATTGCTCGTGGTTATTATTGCTGTATTGACGGTAGAAACAAGAAAGTGCGACCAGATACAATTACTGCTTTAAAGAAACGTATGCAAGAAATTATTGCAGAGAATTTGCCGATTGTATCAGAAGAAAAACAGACGAATGCGGTGATTGAAATGTTTAGAAACCGTGACGAGATGGACAAGGTTATATTACTCGAAACATTGGGTATTTCGTATGCGCGTTTTGTTCGAATAGGCGATTTTGTGGATTATTACAATGGCGTTTTGGCGCCATCCACAGGATACGTTTCACTCTTTGATTTGCAAAGTTACAGCAACGGCATACTATTACGAGTGCCTGATCGCCGAAAACCCGACCAATTGGCAGAATACGAGGATCAATCGAAAATGTTTGAGGTTTTCAATGAGTTTGTAAAATGGAATAAATTGATGGATTTAAGTAATGTTGGTGATTTTAATCTGCGTGCTCGTGAAAAAAACGTGTACAATATGATTAAAATTTCTGAAGCATTACACGAACGTAAAATTGTAGAGATTGCCGATATGATTCATGAGCGTCAGCCAGCAAGTCGATTTATTATGGTTTCTGGCCCCTCTTCGTCTGGTAAAACCACATTTAGTAAACGGTTGTCGATACAGTTGATGGTGGCGGGTTTAAAACCCATTATTTTATCCTTAGACAACTATTTTGTCAATCGTGTAGATACGCCTTTGGATGAGAATGGCGAATGGGATTTTGAGTCAATCTATGCTGTTGATTTAGAGCTATTCAACACTCAGTTAACACAACTATTGGACGGCGAAGAGGTAGAGATTCCATTTTATAATTTTGAAGATGGAAAACGGTATTACAAAGGTGAAAAATTACGATTAAATCCTGAAAACGTATTGATTATTGAAGGTATTCATGCTTTAAATCCAGAATTAACGTCGGCGATTCCTCGCCAATCCATGTTTAAAGTATATGTGTCTACTTTGACCACCATTTCGCTTGATAATCACAACTGGATTCCTACTACTGATACGCGTCTCTTGCGGCGCATTGTGCGTGATTTTAAATTTCGTGGTTTTTCGGCACGAGAAAGTATCAATCGTTGGCCAAGTGTGCGCCGCGGCGAGGAAAAATGGATTTTTCCATTTCAAGAACAAGCCGATGCGATGTTTAATTCTGCTTTGATGTTTGAATTAGCCGTGTTGCGCAAACACGCCGAACCAATTATTGCTGACGTTCCGCAGTACTGTGAAGAATATACCGAGGCGCATCGTTTGTTGAAATTCTTAAAATATTTTACACCGATACACGATCGTGAGATTCCACCAACTTCCTTGTTGCGTGAATTCTTGGGCGGTAGTAGTTTTAAATACTAATTTAAATTCCCTTTTGCAATATGCTCAAACAACAACTCAATATCAAACAACAACAAAAGTTATCACCTCTTCAAATTCAGGTGATAAAAATGTTGGAGTTTCCTACCGTGGAGTTGGAGGAGCGTATTCGCGAAGAGATGGAAGTAAATCCAGCTTTGGACGAAGGAAAAGAGGAGAGCGCGACTGACGATACCGAATTTGAGGTAGGAAATGATGACGCCACCGATGTAGATGCTGATGCCGAATTTGATTTGGGCGATTATGCTATGGATGACGATATTCCAGATTACAAACTACGCGTTAATAATAGTTCGCCTGACGATAAGCAATCATCGATGCCACTTTCGGGACAAACCACGTTTCACGAATATTTGACAAGCCAGTTAGAATTGTGTGAAGCGGATACTAAAACTCGTCAATTAGCGCTTTATTTAATTGGAAATGTCGATGAAGATGGTTATTTGCGACGCGAAATAGAGGCGATGGTTGATGATCTCGCTTTTCAGTTTGGTCTGTCCATCACTGATGCTGAAATGCAAAAAGCCTTAGAAGTGGTACACAATTTGGATCCTTCGGGTGTTGGGGCGCGTAATTTGCAGGAGTGTTTATTGTTGCAGTTGCGTCATAAAACTCCGACCTCATCTATTCATTTGGCAGAACGCATTATCAACCGTTTTTTTGAACCTTTTTCAAAGAAACAATACGATTTAATTACGCGTCGTTTAGGCTTATCCGAAGACGAAATGAAAGATGCCGTGGCGGAAATCCTGAAACTCAATCCAAAACCAGGTAACTCATTTAGTACGCCTTCGGAAATTTTATTGCAACAAGTTACGCCTGACTTCATCATCGAAAATGACAATGGTCGCTTGTCGGTGGTCTTAAATAATTCAAACATACCTGACTTGAGAGTCAGTAAAACATACAGTCACATGGTGTCTGATTATGTGGGAAATAAAGAGAATCAAAATCGTGAAATGCGTGATGCTATTACATTTGCCAAACAAAAAATAGATGCGGCACGTTGGTTTATCGATGCTATTAAGCAACGAAATGTAACATTGCTGAAGACTATGAATGCGATTGTCGAGGAACAATATGAGTTTTTTCTAGAAGGCGATGATATCAAGTTACGTCCTATGAAATTGAAAGATATTGCTGATAAAGTGGGATTTGATGTCTCGACTATTTCACGGGTAAGTAATAGCAAATACGTACAAACTGAATTTGGCGTTTTCCCACTCAAATATTTTTTCTCCGAAACAATGCAAACAGTTTCTGGCGAAGAAGTTTCTAATAAAGAGATTAAACAAACCATTGTCAACGTAGTGTCTGATGAGGACAAAAGTCACCCGATAGCTGACGACGCTTTAACGGCACTTTTACGTGAAAAAGGATATGTCATAGCACGTCGTACGGTGGCCAAATATAGAGAGCAACTTAATATTCCAGTCGCACGTTTGCGTAAACACTAAATCTTTAAATTTTTATGAAAAAAATAATGGCCGTGATGACTCTTTTTGTAGTGATTGGTTGTTCAACGCGCGTTCAATTGGAAGGCTCGTGGCGGTATGTGGAATATCATTTTACTACTGCTAAATATCATAATCAGAAGTTGTTGGAAACTACCAAGGGCATAGTTACTTATCCCACGAGTGAGCAACAATCGTTGCAATTAAATCCTGATGGTACCTGCTCTGGTCGATTTAATGGTTATTGGTTACTAGTCGATAAAACATTGAAATTTAAAGACAGTGTGGCAAGTACAACGAGTGATTCCTATACGATTAAATATTTGTCAGATACTCAACTGATTTTAGAAAGTACTTCAGCTATTGAGACGGATAGTCTTATTTACGAAACGGCATATACACATTATTTCGAACATTAAAGTTTTGTTCTAATGTAAATAAGGTTTTTCCAACTGTTTTTTGAGTAAGGGTCCCGTTACGCTATTTTTCGCTTTGGCGACTTCTTCTGGCGTTCCTTTTGCTACTATTTTTCCGCCAAACTTCCCAGCTTCAGGTCCCATATCAATCACATAATCAGCACATTTAACTACGTCCAAATTGTGTTCGATAACAATTACTGTATTTCCACGATTCACTAACCGATTCAACACGGAAAGCAGTACTCTAATATCTTCAAAATGTAATCCTGTTGTAGGTTCATCGAGAATATATAAGGTTTGACCAGTATCACGTTTGGCGAGTTCAGCAGCTAATTTTATACGTTGACTTTCGCCACCTGACAGCGTCGTACTCGATTGTCCCAATTTAATATAACCTAAACCAACGTCTTGTATCATTTTCAGTTTGTAGACGAATGTTGGCATATTTTCAAAGAAATCAACTGCTTGATTGATGGTCATATTTAAAATATCAGCAATCGATTTTCCTTTGAAACGTACTTCGAGCGTTTCGCGATTATACCGTTTCCCACTACACATTTCACAAGGCACCAAAACGTCTGGTAAAAAATTCATTTCCAATGTTTTGTAACCATTTCCCTTGCAAGTTTCGCAGCGTCCTCCTTTGGTATTAAACGAAAAGCGTCCGGCTTTATAACCACGTATTTTTGCCTCGGTAAGTCCAGCAAATAAGTTGCGGATATCGGTAAAGATATTGGTGTATGTAACGGGATTTGAACGTGGAGTTCGTCCAATAGGCGACTGACTCACTTCCACCACCTTGTCGATATGTTCAATTCCTTCAATCGCTTTGTAGGGTAATGGTTCTTCGAGTGAACGGTAAAACTTTTTACTAAGAATGGGTTGCAATGTGCGGTTGATAAGTGTTGATTTTCCCGAACCAGAAACACCCGTGACGCACACAAATTGACCAAGTGGAATTGCCACATCTACATTTTTGAGGTTATTACCTGTGGCTCCCTTCAGCGTTAAAAATTTTCCATTTCCAGGACGTCGTAATGTGGGAATTTCTATCTGTTTTACTCCCGTTAAGTAGTTGGCTGTCAAGGTGTCCTGTTTTAGCATCTCTGCTGGGGTACCAGCAAACACCACATTTCCGCCCAAACGTCCAGCACGCGGACCTAAATCTATCACATAATCGGCAGCTAACATCATCTCCTCATCGTGTTCTACAACAATCACGGAATTTCCCATATCGCGTAATTGTTGCAGTGAATGGATTAATTTTTGGTTGTCGCGTTGATGCAAACCAATACTTGGCTCATCGAGGATGTACAATACATTTACCAATTGAGAACCAATTTGTGTGGCCAAACGAATTCGCTGACTTTCGCCACCAGAGAGTGATGCAGAAGTACGATTGATAGCCAAATAACCCAAGCCAACATCTAATAAAAATTGAAGGCGCGTGCTGATTTCTTTTAGAATTTCAGAAGCTATGGTTGTTTGTTTTTCTGATAATTGTTGTGGAACATCTTTTATCCACGCGTACAAATCGTCTAAGTCTAAAGCTGATAATTCGGCGATGTTTTTGCCAGCTATTTTGAAATGTAACGCTTCTTTATTTAAACGAGTGCCGTTACATTCAGGACAAACAATAGTGGTTACAAATTGATTGGCCCATCTCTGTTCTTGTGCAGAGTTATCGGTAGCATCTTGTTGTAATTCAATGTAATGAATGACACCTTCGTAGGTTGCATAATAGTTTGAAGTGTTACCAAGCGACGCGTTTTTAACTTGAATGCGTTCGTCGGAGCCGTTTAAAAGTTCATCTAAAGCGTCCTCTGGAATTTCTGAAATAGGCGTTTTAGTTGTGATGCCATATTTCTCACAAATGGCTTTTATTTGCCAAAAAATAAGTGAATTTGTCTCTTTGCCAAGCGGCACAATACCGCCTTTTGCAATACTTAAATCACGATTAGGGATTATTTTATCGCTATCAATTTGATTGACAACGCCCAAGCCTTTGCAATGGGAACAAGCGCCTTTGGGTGTGTTAAACGAGAAATTGTGAGGAGCTGGATCATTATACGAAATGCCTGTCGTGGGGCACATCAAATGTCGTGATAAATAACGTGAATTGCCAGTTTCTTTTTCTAAAAGCATCATGACGCCATTACCTTGTTGCATGGCATTTTGTAAACTTTTTTTCAACCGTTTTTCATCTTTTTGTGTGATGACGAGCTTATCGATTACGACTTCAATATCGTGATTTTTGTAGCGGTCGAGTTTCATCCCAAAGGTAATTTGTCGCATTTCGCCATCAACACGTACATTCAAATAACCTTTTCGGCGGATAGTTTCAAACAATTCCTTATAATGTCCTTTACGTCCTTTTATGATAGGCGATAGCAGATAACAGGCTTTTCCTTCGTAGTGATTAAAAATTAATTGCAAAATTTGCTCATCTGTATATTTCACCATTTTCTCACCTGTAACGTACGAAAAGGCTTCACCTGCTCGAGCAAATAGCAAGCGCAAAAAATCATAAATTTCGGTCGTTGTTCCTACTGTAGAACGCGGATTTTTATTGGTGGTTTTTTGTTCAATTGCAATAACAGGGCTTAATCCTGTTATTTTATCCACATCCGGTCGTTCCATATTGCCCATGAAATGACGAGCGTAAGCGGAGAAAGTTTCAATGTAACGTCGTTGCCCTTCGGCATAAATCGTGTCGAAAGCCAGTGAGGATTTCCCACTTCCACTCAAACCTGTTATCACAGTTAGTTTGTTGCGAGGAATCATTACATCAATGTTGCGCAAGTTGTGCACTCGCGCTCCATAAACTTCGATCCAATCTTGTACTTCTTTCTTTTTGCTCATTCCTTGAAAATTTGGAGAACCACAAAGATACAAATTTGTTCCTAGTGACGTATGGTCCTTTAGCAGTTTTTACACTTAAAAAAGGCAAAAAACAGTTTAAATATAAATTGAGCAGTTGTAAAACGAATAAAAAAATAATTTTATAAAAAAATGAGTGGCAGAGGGTTTTTTATCTAAATTTTTTATTGTACATTTGCCATGCTATTTGTGAACATCGAATTTTAACAACTAAACGATATGATGGATATTAAAAAAGCACCAAAGGCCAATATTGAAAACAAGAGAATAACCTTTGTTTTAATGGGCTTAATCCTCGCTTTAGGCGTCTTTTACGTGGCTTTTGAGTGGACGAACAAGGATATTTCGGTGTATCAAATTGATACCAATATGGACGCCATGTTTGAAGAAGAGATGATTGAAAACACCATTCAAGAAGAAACGCTTCCTCCACCACCACCTCCTGCACCCGATATTATTGAAGAGCTTAATATCGTAGAAGACGATGTGGAAACGGCTAAGGTTGATATTACGTCTGAAGATGATCAAAAAAAACTTCAAGAGGTGATTAAAATTCCTATAAGACCTATTGAGGCCGACCCTGAAGAAAATGTTATTTTTAAAGTGGTGGAGACCATGCCGGCATTCCCTGGTGGACAAATAGAGTTAATGAAATACTTAAATAAAACAATCAAATATCCTATTATCGCTCAAGAAAATGGTATTCAAGGCCGTGTTATTGTACAATTTACGGTTCGTAAAGATGGTTCTATTGATGACGTAGAAGTGGTTCGTTCTGCCGATCCTAATCTTGATAAAGAAGCTGTTCGTGTGATTAACTCGATGCCTAAGTGGACACCCGGAGAGCAACGTGGGAAAAAGGTTCACTGTAAATTTACAGTCCCTGTAGTCTTTAAATTACAAACTTAATTTGGTTATCACAGCATACAAAACTGCCTCGCAATCAAGCGGGGCTGTTTTATTTACTTTAGTTTTACAATCGTACTAAAACGAGCATATATTCATGGAACTTTTAAAACAAATTAAAGAGCGCGCACAAAAACAACTTCAGCGCATTGTACTGCCAGAAGGTACAGAAATCAGAACATTAACGGCTGCAAACAGCGTGCTTCGTGATAAAGTGGCAAAGCTTATTTTATTAGGTAATCCTCTTACCATTGCGCAATTGGCGATTGAGCACCATTTAACACATATTCGTGAAGCTATTATTGTTAATCCTGAAGAGAATCCTCAATTAGATAAATATGCTGATTTGCTATACGAACTTCGTAAGAGTAAAGGCATGACTAAGGAAGAGGCAGTTGCTTTGGCTAAGAATCCACTCTATTTGGGCTGTTTGATGATAAAAGCTGGTGATGCTGATGGCGAATTAGCTGGCGCTCAAAATACAACAGGAAATGTGCTTCGTCCTGCGTTACAAATTATAAAAACGTTGCCTGGTGTTAGTTGTGTTTCGGGCGCACTGATGTTATTTTCAAAGGAGAAGCAATTTGGAGAATATGGTATGATTATGATTGCTGACGTTGCCGTAATGCCAAACCCAACGGCTGAAGAGTTAGCTCAAATTGCCGTCACTACAGGTCAAACTATGCGTGCGCTGGCTGGTAAAGAACCGCGCATTGCCATGTTAAGTTTTTCTACTAAAGGCAGCGCTTCTCACGAAATGGTCGACAAAGTAACTACTGCCACCAAATTAGCGCAACAAATGGCGCCAGACATGGCTATCGATGGCGAACTTCAGGCAGATGCAGCTTTAGTGCCTGTGGTTGGTGCGTTGAAAGCGCCAGGTAGTAAAGTGGCCGGTTATGCCAACACGCTTGTATTTCCAAATTTAGAAGTTGGAAATATTGGTTATAAACTGGTAGAACGTCTTGGTGGAGCTCAAGCGATTGGACCTATTTTGCAAGGTATGGCAGCGCCTATAAATGATTTGAGCCGAGGTTGCTCAGCCTTCGATATTGAACAAATGGTTGCCATTACAGCCAATCAAGCGATAGCTGCTAAACATCTAAAGTCAGCTAAAAAGTGATTTTATAAATTTGAATAGACATGAAAATTTTAGTTTTAAACTGTGGAAGTTCTTCTGTAAAGTACAAACTTTTTGACATGACTTCAAAAGAAGTTTTGGCAGAAGGTGTGATTGAAAAAATAGGATTATCAGATTCTTTTTTGAAATTTAATTTACCAGACGGCACTAAACGTGTGATTGAACAAGAAATACGCGAACATACTGTTGGGGTTGAGTTGATACTTGACACGCTTACGAATACAGAATATGGCTGTATTCAATCGCTCAATGAAATTAATGCTGTCGGTCACCGTCTGGTTCATGGAGGAGAAAATTTTAACGCCTCAGTTGTTATAACGCCAGAGGTGATTGCTCACGTAAAAAAATGTTCTGATTTGGCACCGCTTCATAATCCTGCTAATTTAAAAGGTATTGCAGCTGTCACTAAAATTTTACCACACATTCCACAAGTTGGCGTTTTTGATACGGCATTTCATCAAACAATGCCTGATTATGCTTATATGTATGCTTTACCTTACGAATATTATAAACAATATGGTATACGTCGTTACGGATTTCACGGAACGAGTCATCGTTATGTTTCCCAACGTGCGTGTGAATTTTTAGGTTTAGATGTTTTACAAGAAAAAATTATTACGGCTCACCTTGGTAATGGGGGTTCGATTACAGCGATTGAACATGGGAAATCGATTGATACCTCGATGGGTTTAACGCCTGTCGAAGGTTTGATTATGGGAACTCGCTCAGGTGATGTTGATCTCGGCGCTATTACTTATTTGATGGATAAAGAACAACTGACTGGTGCGGACGTTTCAGAATTGGTAAATAAAAAAAGTGGAATGCTTGGTATTTCTGGTGTTTCTAGCGATATGCGTGATATCGAAAAAGCCATTGAAGCAGAAAATCCACGCGCTAAATTGGCGATGGAAATGTATAATTATCGCATCAAAAAATACATTGGCTCC
>DATFIF010000133.1:0-14662 GCA_035270405.1 Paludibacteraceae bacterium
GCTTTCGATTGGTAATTATTTTTGAGATTTCCTGTACCCCAAAACGAGGTTAAAATCGCTGCATGTGTCATACGGAATGTTCCTGTAAAGGTTGTTGGCGAACCCTCATACATATGTTGAATAGAAGTTTGGTCGGTAGAAACACGTTTGGTATTCAAATCAATTTTCAATCCCGCAAATGGTTCTAAATTCAATTTCACATCGAAATCAGACGAGAATGTTTGAGATGCTGGATTAATAATTGAATCGTTCATCACAACCCAACCGCGCTCAATAGCTTGTTCCAAATAATCGCGCTTTGGAATACCAAATGCAAAATCAAAACCTGGTGCAAACGCATTATCAATCTGTTGTTGCCCCATGAAACCTGCCTCCGACGAAAACCCCGGAATGACTAAACTGCTAGTCTCTTTGTACATAACTGATAATCGACGAACTAACATTAAGAAACGAACAGAGACTTCACCCACTTTTTTGGCTGCCGATATATTCCCCGGATCTGTCGTTTGTAGCGCAACACGTAAACCCGAAATATCAGATTTACTGTTAAATCGGATGGTGTTATTATCAACAATCGTATAAGGAATTTTCACCACTTTTCCTGTGCTATCAGTAACAATGACTTGTAGCAGTTTACTATTTAATTTGTGACTGACATTCATAGGTTCACCCTTTTTGACGGCGATGGTTTGAGCCTCATCTTTGGATCTAAATTTAGATGCGTTTCTTTGAGGCGATTTACCAGCATAACGTTGATTCAAATCTTTTAAATAGTTCGATTTATTATAGAGCCTTTCAAAACTCATCTGACCATCGATTTGCCAATTACTCAAATTAGAAATTTCATTTCCAAGTCGTAAATTATCATCCGATTCCGGGCCACGATTCCAACTATAAGTCACATTATATTGTCCGTTGGCAGTGATCCAGTCTAACGCAGGAATTTTATTAATTGGAATAGCCCACGAAGCTGTAAACACTTGTTGATAGGTCAATGGGCGACCAAAATGTGCCAGACTACTCATCACCGTATCTTTCCAATTTTCATATTCATCAGGGAAAAACTGACGATTAACTGGCGTATAAAGCGTTTCATCTACACGCGCATTGAATCCCGTACGTAACGAGAATTTTATGGAGCGAGACAAATCATATTTTAACTCAAACTGACGATCCCAAATAAAATCTTTACCAGATGACAATAACGAATTATACGGATCGTAGAAATTGAGATTCATAGAACCTTCCAAATCGCGTAATTGCGTTTCAGAATAGCGGCGATTCATCGTAGTTGAAAAGGCGACGACGCTAGGTTCGTAATTCAAATTGAAATCTTTGATAATGCGCCAAGCAGGACTATTTAATTTTTTTGAGTTTTTAAAAGGTTCCCAAGGCTGTGGCGTTGTCGTAAAATTATAATTAAACGACCCTCTGTGTTGTAATGATTTATTTCTATCGACTTCAGGATTCAGCTCTTGCGTTTCGGTGTAAGCATAAGAAACTGAAAAATTGGCAGGGTCATAAATCTTCGCACGTTTACTCTTAATATCCACTTTAACATTGGTCAGATTCACACTTTTATTGATGGTTTTTGTTTGAGATAAAAGCAACAATGAATCGCGGTCAGTTTTCGATTCAAGCCCTTCCAAAGCGTCATCAAGCAAAACATCCTCATCGAGCGGATTATATTTCGGCTTACTATTTTCTAACGAGTAAGAAAAATAAAGTGGTATACGCACATTCGCCTTTTCAGGAAATAAACGACCAAACTCAAATGATGTGGAAACATTTACTTGAGTTAAATCGTCCAAACGACGCTCCATTAAATTTTGTTCAATTCCTCCAAATCCAGCGGTCTCGTGACGCGCCGACACATTGACACTACCAATATCGGATAATCCAATAGAAACATTTCCCATGGCTCCCCAACCGCCATCTTCGTTGTAATCGGTCAAACGTAATTCGTTCACCCAAATTTCTCCAGATTTCACATCGCGTCCTTGATTACGCACACCAATCATAATTGTTTGCACATCGCCCAAATTAGGATTACCCATCACGGTAATTTTGTTTTTAGGTTTCGTTGGGTCATATTCTGAATACGGTTTTGTAAAAGAGGCCGATCCGCCCTTATTTTTCTCGGTGTTGCGATTGGTTTTTACATCCGTCAAAAACTCCAATGGAAAGTCAAACATATTTTCAGCGGGCCACACAATCTCTGCATCACCAAACGAATAGACTCCTTGAGGAGTAAGTTTTAGAGGAATTTCGTATTCGTAATAGTTATTCTGATAGTCATTACCAATACGCAAAAAGACCGTCAATTCATAATCGTTGAGTGAACCTACATCGTCTAACATTTTTTCGGCATGCGTAAACATTTGTAATCGACGATATTGACGCATATCATACGAAATATTTTTATAGACCGCACGCGCATCACCCGGAGCCAAATCGTATGCACGAAGCACCATGGATTGCTCATTTTCTTGGGTTAATTGCGGTTGACTTGGGTCTGTTTCACGCGTCACACCTGGAGGTAAAACATAGTTCACAGGTTGTTTTTTATTGTTTTCCTCAATACTCACAGAAGAAACATTGATAGAACCTATCGTTGTAGGCGGGTTAGAAAAATCATATAAATCCTTCGTATATGTTCGCCATTCGCCACGCACCAATTCCAATGTACCAAAACGTAAAAATGTTTCTTCTGAAAAATTATGCATGAACATTCTCATGAAACGAATCGATTTAAAGTCACGAATAGCGCCTACTTTTTTCTCGTAATCACGAATCGGAATTTTGAACTGATACCACGTAACATCTTCTTTTTTTCCATTTTCAAGTTCTACATTCGCCACCACTTTATCGGTAATAAAGTTTTGTCCTATTTCAAGATTTGGTTTTCGCAACGACACTTTATATTGGTAATATTTTTCATATTCGTTAAGCGTATTATCTTGATTGATATCTTCCACGTCTGGAGTTGTAGTAGCTGATGTAGAATAGGTTTCAGTCGTATTCTCGGAAGCTGGAGAGTTTCCTTCCGTACCATTGTAACGCTTGTAACGTTCGAGAATGGATTTTTCTTCGGTATCGTAATCCGAACCACGATAATGATGGAAATTATCGCCAGCAGGGTCATTGATGGGCGAAAACGGATTACGACTCATTTCTTCAATGGCACTTGGTGACAACGTGGCTTTAATTTGTGCCACATAATCTTTGTACGTAGGAAACTCAAACTCATCTTCTGTACGTAAACCATTGAAGCCAACATCTTGGTATTTACGAGCATTCACATCATTATCAAACGCCAAAACCATCGATTGTTTACGTGGAACACGTCCCCAAACGGTTGCATCAGTTTGAGTCGTATCGCCATCAATAGGCATTCCATTTTCGAAGAATTTTTTTCCATCTTTCAAAATATCTTCAGAGATATCACCTAAATTAAAATATAAATCACCACCTGTACTTGCACCTAAACTATCATTTACAAATGGATCCATCAACCAAAATTCAATATATTCGATATTGGCAGTTTCAAAATCACTGGTTTCCAATTTTCGCATCATACCACCCCATCGGTTGATAGGATTCTTCAACGAACCATCGAGAGATAAACCTGCAACATCTAAATTATAAGGACCACGTTCTTGAGGATAAAAACTCACATTTAATACAGGCAAATAAGATGATTGACCAGCCAAACTTGCACGATTTGGAAAAATTTCTTGTTCGCGAACAGACCGTGTCAAGTGATTTGACTGCATATCAGGATTGCGTCTGATGTGCTCAGGAGTTGTAGAATTATTACGATTGAATACGCTATTATCGACGGCAAACCAAGCAAACAGCGCACGGTTTTTACCATAATCAATATTATTCGATAGCGCCGCTTCTGGAAATAAAGCGCTCGCAGTGGGATCGTAAGGCGTACTCGCCAAACGCCAATAATAAGGATAACGCAAGTCAACGCCTGTTTTTGTCGATTCAAAATCATCTAAATAGGCATAACCGGGATTATTTTTTATTGCGCGATGTCCAGGAATCATTTGAGCAAATTCGCCATTGAAAACAATGGTCGAAGGCGCAGTGGCATTCAATAGAGGTAACGCATTAATCGCTTTAGTCAACCATTGCGCTTCATCACGGTAAGCAGCATTCAATCCCCAAATAGTATTTGAAATGGGTTCTGCGCCCATTTGAGTTTTGGTAACAAGTGGCATTTCCGAAAGATGCATCACCGTACCACCTACTGAAAATTTATCGTTCAGTTTGTATTCTAAATGCGTACCAACTAAGGTTTTACGTTGTGTATTAAACAAGGATTGGTTTTCAAGCGATACATCAACAGAAGTTCCAGACGCTAAAATGGATTGATTTAAAATAGTCACAATACCCATGGTATAATCCACGGTATAATCCACGTTTTCGACCAACGTAGCACCGCCAGCGGTAACAACCACAGAGCCTCGAGGAATATTCATCGCCTCCAAACGAATTTCGGAACCGGAACTCGCTTGATATTTTCCTGCTAAACGGAATTTATTTTTCTCCGTTAATTCACGAGCAATTACTAATGTTGAGTCATATAATTCTTGGAAAACGTATTTATCAGCAATGGCATCATTGGCAATAGCTTTTCTCAAATGCGCACCAAACGGCTCAACAACTGGAAAAATCACTCGTCCAAGCGAAGAGTTGATGGTATAACCCTCTACAAAATCGAACTTTCCATCGGGACGCACTTCGTTACGTGTATCCAAACGGTCAAGATTCATCACTTTCAGCAACAACTTATTTTTGATAGCTCCCTCGGCAATGTAATTCAGATAAACGCCCGTTGTATCGTTTTGATATTGCACATTCAATTCAAAATTATCTTGTTGAATCTGCATAGCACCAATGTAATAGACGTTTTTCATCATCAAATCCCACATAGCACTTTGAGGCGAAACGGATGAACTTTTCAACATTTTCACCATCAACGCATTAGGAGACTCAACTCCATCTGTCGAAAACTCACCCACTTGATAGACTTTTCCGCCTACCGTATATTCAAAAGCCACAGCCAAAACCTCATCGGAGTTCAGAGCACTTTTTAACGATATAAATCCCAAAGTGCTGTTGAGTGTATATTCTGATGGCTCCAAACGACGAGCGCTTTCAATTTTTTCATAATCTTCGCCACCATCAATACTCAAACCGGAATAATTACTTTCCATCAGACTATTGAACAATTGAATATCGCGTATATTGGGAATGGATTTTACTTCATTGTATAACGTATTCGCACTGTTTTCTGTGTAACTACTGCCAGAAGTTCCCCAATGTGTATTATCAATGGTTTTATTTTCAGCCAAATCCATAAAGGCTAAAATATTACGAGCTTGATCGAAATTACCACGTTTATTGGTGACCCACACCTCTGCCCGATTGATGGTGACACCAGACGTAATATATGGTAACTTGCTCATGTTTTGATCGTAAGAATCTCTGAAAAAATGCGATAAGAAAAAGTGACGATTTTCGTCATACGCATCGATAGCCACATCAAATTCTTTCTTTTGCGAGCCACCTTTAGAACTTACAGTTTTACTTTGCGACTGTTGTTGTGAGGCAATGGCTGTCACATTCAACTTCCCAAATTGAAGTTCGGCCTTAAAGCCAAACAAAGCAGAACTTCCTCGAATTAATGAGCTATTGAGCGGCATGCTCACATTCCCTGCTTGTAGTTTTCGTAAAATTTCGTCATCCTTGCCCTCGTAACTCAACTTTAGCGTCTGTTGATCCATTTCAAATGTAGCATCGGTATTGTAATTCATGGCGAAATTAATTTTATCGCCTACTTTACCATTGACATTTAACTGAATTTTTTCATCAAAATCCGGATTGGTAGTTTTGCGCAAACGTTCAGATAATGACGGATTGTCAACTCTATTGGTAACCACACCAAAGATTAACTCCGCAGAACCTTGTGTTTTAAGCTGAACGCCGCCTGGTCCAAACACTTTTTCGGCAGGTCCTAATTTAAAACTCATATCAGCTAAATTAAACTTATCTTCAAAGTTAGCTTGAGCTTCGGCATTTTTTGTCCTAAAATAGGAGCTCATATCATTCCGTAAAGTGTACGCTTTGTATTCATTATCCGACATCACAAAAGGAGTAGCGACTTCCATGTCACCAACTTTTGTACGAAAAATATAGTTTCCTGTATTCGGATCATATTCAACCTCGCTCTTCACATTACTCGGCGTGGCTAAATCTAAAGGATAGTGTTGCTGTAATTCTTCGTACGTTTGAACCTCCAAAGGACGTACAGCGAAGGATTTAAATAGCGTAGAATCGTTAGGAACGCCATAATCTAACGCCTGATCGGGAGGTGCTGCAGTGACGCTAGTTGAAGATATAACGCCATCGAACGGCAATAATACAATGCCGCTGATAAAAAGGAATACAACTATTTTTTGGAAAAAATTCATGCGTTTAAATCCGTGTGATTAAAGCATTTGCAATGCTCTTTTGACAAGTTTTTCTAACGACAAGGCTGGTTCGTCTTTGGCCAATTTATCTACCACTTTTTGAGAAGCTGCTTGTTGAAAACCGAGCATTACTAAAGCAGAAACAGCCTCAGAAACAGCGCTTTTTACGCCAAGAGACGTAACACCATTTTCAATCGTCGTTTTAGTAACCTTGTCACGTAAATCAACGATAATGCGTTCTGCCGTTTTCAATCCTATACCTTTCACACTTCTCAAAATAGCTACATTATCGGTAGAAATAGCCTCTTGTAGTTCAGAAGCCGAAAGCGAGGACATAATCATACGTGCCGTATTCGGACCCACGCCCGAAACAGAAATGAGCTGTAAAAAAAGTGTGCGTTCTTCTTGAGTTGTAAAACCGTAAAGAATGAAAGCATCATCACGAATAGCCTCATACACATAAAGTTTACAACTTGCGCTACCCGTTAATTCGGCATAAGTAACTAATGAAATATTGATAGAATAACCGATACCATTCGTCTCTATTATTGCATTGGCAGGAGTTAAATCAATCAACTCGCCCTTAATATATTCAATCATAATTTATCAGAATTATTTACGCTAAAAAAGTCCTTGTAAAACGGGCTAAAATAAGAGTGCAAAGTTACAAAAAAAACAGGGATAGACAAACATCACACCCACGTGTTTTAGAAAACGTATCTAACGTTGTATTTATTGTGTATTTCTGCCGATTTAAGGAATGAAAAATGCTTAACTAAAATTAGCTAAGCACTCTATTTGTAAACTAAAAGGCCATTATTCAACACCCAATTCAGAAGATAATAAGCGTTCCAATTGTTCAGCCGTAACATTTAAACTCAACTTGCCATTAAAAGCGAGTGACATCGTTCCTGTCTCCTCCGACACAATAATAACAATAGCATCGGTACGATCGGCAATGCCAAGTGCCGCCCGATGACGTAATCCCAAATATTTTGGAATGTCGGAACTTTGTGAAACAGGTAAAATGGCTCCAGCTGCTACAATGTGTTGGTCGGATATAATCATCGCACCATCATGTAGTGGGCTATTTTTAAAAAATATATTTTCAATCAATCGCGTATTAATATCGGCATTTATAACATCGCCCGATTCAATATATTGTTGCAAACTATCTTGTCGCTGAATAACTAACAGAGCGCCAGTTTTGGTACGTGATAAATTACGACACGCCAAAACCACACGCATAATAGGAAATGTGTTGGCATCATCTTTCCCTTTTATTCTGAATAGTTTCTGTAAGCGCAAAAATAATTTCCAATTTTTACGTGAACCTAAACGCGAAAAAAAACGCCGAATTTCATTTTGGAAAATCACGATTAAACCAATGGCACTCACCCCAATAACACGATTCAAAATAGCACCTAAAAGTTCCAGCTTAAACACGTGTGTCACTAAAAACCAGAAGATTACAAACGTCATAATACCAATAAAGATATTACCTGCGCCCGTATCTTTCATCAACTTAAACGCCTGATAAAGCAACAATGCTACCAAAACAATGTCGACAATATCTATTATTCCAAAAGCAAGTTCCATATAATAATGTTAAATCTTAAATTAATCCTCTGTACGCACGATGCAATGTTATAACTTCTTGAGCTGCCTTCACATCATGTACACGCAAAATAGTAGCACCTTGCTCTAACGCTAACATATGGAGAGCAGATGTACCATTTAAAGCCTCTTCAGGAGGTATTTCTAATAATTTATAAATCATAGATTTACGCGAAATACCAACCAAAATTGGTGCGTTAAAGGTCTCAAAGATACGCATATTTCGTAATAACTCATAATTTTGAGAGATTGTTTTGGCAAATCCAAATCCTGGGTCAATCACAATCTCCTTTGTAAATCCTTTCGTTCGTAAGATTTCTATTTTTTGTGCAAAATACTGCAATAATTCAGGTAAAAAATGGTCGTAATGAGTCTGCTCTTGCATCGTTTGCGGAGTTCCTCTGGTATGCATAAGTAAATAAGGCACATTAAGCGTTGCCACCATATCAAACATATCTTTATCGAGCGTACCACCAGAAATATCGTTTATCAAAGCTACATCAAACTCTTTCACGGCACATTCTGCCACTTTAGCGCGAAACGTATCACATGAAATAGCTATGTTAGGAAAATGAACACGAATAGATTTGAGAGCTGCACGAACACGCTCTAACTCTTCCGTTTCTGTCACCAAAGGAGCGCCAGGACGCGTAGAATAACCTCCTATATCTATTATCTGAGCGCCTCCGAATAAAGCTTTTTCGACGGAAAGAAGCAGCGATTTTTCATCAAAGCAACAACTAGGCGTATAAAATGAATCTGGTGTTACGTTTATAATAGCCATCACTGCAGGAGTTGACAAATCAAGAATTTTGCCGTTTAATACAATATTTCGAGGATATATCACGTTAAGGAAGTATTACAAGTTATTAATCAGGCACAAAAATAAGACTAAAAATCGTGTTTTTTACCATTTTTATAATATAAAGTAAAAAAAACAGAATAAAGCATTAGGTTTAATAAAAATAATAGTACATTTGTGGTCGCTTTACCAACTATTGAATACTTATGAAAGTCGCAAAACAATTCTTTGGTTTATTTATGATTGCAGCAAGCATGATGTCTTGCCAATCGGGGGCTAAAATGCCTACGGATTTTTCTGAAAAAACTGGTTTCGATTACAACAATCCACGAAACGGTTTTTTCACTGTAAATAGTGTCTATGAAGGAAAACTTCCTCCTGGAACTGTTTATATTTCAGTAATGACAACTGTTAAAGGTGTCAACAACGACCCTGTGTCGGCTCCAAACAACAACGCAAAGCGTCGTATTAGTAACAGTGGTTATTTCATGGATGAATTTGAAGTAACTAATTTAAACTGGCGTGAGTATGTCGCTTGGCTAGGAGGAGTTTATGCACACGACCCTCGCAAAATTCTATTAGCTATGCCTGACGAAACTGTATGGCGCAAAGAATTAGCCTACAATGAACCTTATGTCGAAAATTATTACTCACACGTAGCTTATGGTTATTATCCAGTTGTTGGAGTAACATGGAAACAAGCAGAAGCTTATTGTGAATGGCGTACAGACCGTATTAACGAATTAGAATTGATTAATCAAAAGGTGATTCCATTTCGCGATTTAAAAACAATCAATACGGCAATTAAAAATAATCCTGATTCATTGAATGCATACGTTTTTTCAACCAAAAAAGCAGGAGAATTCATTCGTGCTATATACGGCGATAGTTCAGCTGTAAATTTAGATGGTATGCTTTACGATGCAAGTTTCCGTTTGCCTACAGAGGCTGAATGGGAATATGCTGCATACGGTATTGAAGCTATCGACGGCAATGTTTTTGAAAATCAATCCTATCCTTGGAGAGGCGAACAAATGCGTGGTTTTGATAACAAAAAAACCGCTGGCGAATTTTATGCAAACTTCATGCGTAGTCGAGGTGATTTAATTGGGATTGCTATCAATAATACCTTAACTGTTCCTGTTAACTTCTTTCCTCCAAACGGTTACGGTTTATACAATATGGCTGGCAATGTGAACGAATGGGTATTAGATGTTTATCGCGCAACTACCAATGAGGTTGTTGACGAATATAACTCATTTCGTGGTAACGTTTATCAAAGTGACTCTGCTTACGCAGAATCTATTTTAGATAAGTTGCCACCTATGGATCCAGTGATGCGTGACAGTATGCGCAGCGTATTAATTAACGAGAAAAAATTTGCCAATAGTGGTGGCGATTTCCGTAATTTTAAAGATGGCGATAAATTATCTGCTTTAGGAGATTCTATTTTAAGAGCAGAAAATGCAACCGCAATCGAACAAGCCAATATGATTTCAGACCAAGCACGTATCTATAAAGGTGGTTCTTGGAGAGATCGCGCGTACTGGCTGAACCCTGCTAATCGTCGTTATTTAGACGAAAAGAAATGCTCAAATGATATTGGCTTCCGTTGCGCCATGAGTTCTGTGGGTGGTAAAAAACAAAATTAAAAAGAACCAACTCTCTTATAAAAAATTGCATCCATTTTTTTGGATGCTTTTTTTTGAGATATACGTCTCAATGTTGACAACTAAAAATTGTTATACCTAGGCAAGTCATAACTCACAACTTTTTTATACCTTTGCAAACTAGAAAACAAAAAAATGAATATATGAAACAGATTGAAAGAACTGTCATTATAGATGCTCTTAAACGTACGGATGTTGGTGTGGAAATCAACATTAAAGGTTGGGTTCGTACACGTCGTGGCAACAAGAATGTCAGTTTTATTGCACTCAATGATGGATCTACTATCAACAACATCCAAGTTGTGGTAGACATGAACAACTTTGATGAAGAGGCATTAAAAGCCATTACCACTGGCGCATGTATCAATGTAAATGGGAAATTAGTGGAGTCTGTGGGTCAAGGTCAGAACGTAGAAATACAAGCTACAGAAATTCAAATTTACGGAACTGCCGATCCTGAAAAATATCCGTTACAAAAGAAAGGACACACGCTTGAGTATTTGCGAGAAATTGCGCATTTACGTCCTCGCACCAATACGTTTGGCGCTATTTTCCGAATCCGTCATCATATGTCGATGGCAATTCATACGTTTTTTCACGAACGTGGTTTTTTCTATTTTCATACGCCACTTATCACAGCCTCCGATTGCGAAGGTGCGGGTCAAATGTTTCACGTCACGACACAAAATTTATATAACCTAAAAAAACAAGAAGACGGGAAAATTGATTATTCTCAGGATTTTTTTGGTAAACAAGTCAGTTTAACCGTATCTGGACAATTGGAAGGAGAATTAGCCGCCATGGCTTTAGGTAAAATTTATACCTTTGGACCTACATTTCGTGCTGAAAATTCCAATACACCACGCCATTTAGCAGAATTTTGGATGATTGAACCAGAAGTTGCATTTATTGATATTAACGAGAATATGCAATTGGCTCAAGAGTTTATTCAGTATTGCGTACGTTGGGCATTAGATAATTGTCAAGACGATTTAGCTTTTCTCTCCAAAATGTACGATAATGAACTGATTGACAGACTAAAAAATGTAACAGAAAACAACTTCAAACAATTAACGTATACCGAAGGTGTATCGATTCTGAAAGAAGCCATTAAAAATGGTGAAAAATTTGAGTATCCTGTAGATTGGGGAACAGATTTACAGTCTGAGCATGAACGCTATTTAGTAGAAAAACATTTTAAACTTCCGGTAATTTTAACCGATTATCCAAAAGAGATTAAATCATTCTATATGAAAGAGAATGAAGATGGGAAAACAGTGCGTGCGATGGATGTTTTATTCCCAAAAATTGGTGAAATTATTGGTGGTTCGCAACGCGAAGAAGATTACGAAAAACTTAAAAATCGCGCAGCCGAAATGGGTGTGCCCGAAAAAGATATTTGGTGGTATATGGACACTCGCCGCTACGGCACAGCACCACACTCTGGTTTTGGGCTGGGATTTGAACGCCTCATGCTGTTTGTAACCGGTATGCAAAACATACGTGATGTCATTCCATTTCCACGAACTCCAAATAATTGCGACTTTTAAGTCGGCTTTAATTTTACGAAATGCCGATAATGACATCCGTTATTATCGGCATTTTTACACCATCAATAAATAGCGTGCTCTACCCAAGTAACATAGAACAAAAAATAGGCTTTGACAAAATACGTCTGCTAGTGCAGCAAAATTGTTTGAGCGATTTAGCTAAAGAAGAAATTGACAGATTATCCTTCTCTAGCGATTTTGACGTGATTGTTGCACAACTTACTTTGGTAGAAGAGATGGTGGCACTTATTTCAGAACAAGAAGAAACGTTGCCCCTCACGAGTACGATTGATTTACGCGAAGCCTTTTCTAAAACACGTATTGAAGGCACTTTTTTAGAAGTTACAGACCTCGTTGCAATTCGCCATAATACAACTATGGTTCAACGCATTACAACCTATTTGTTAAAATGCGACGAACACCATTTCCCAAGTCTCAAAAACTTAGCTCATCATATCCAAAATTTCCCCGAAGTACTAAAACAAATTGACGCCGTCGTTACTAAATTTGGAGAGATAAAAGATAACGCATCGCGTGAATTAGCGAACATACGTCGCGATATTTTAAAATCACAAAGTGCAATTTCTCGTACATTACATGCCATTTTACGACAAGCTCAAACAGACGGTTTAGTGGAAAAGGATACGGCTCCAACTATGCGTGATGGACGTCTGGTTATTCCTATTTTAGCCATGAATAAACGTAAAATAAGTGGTATTATTCATGATGAATCAGCTACGGGAAAAACCGCATTTGTTGAACCTAATAGTGTGGTTGAACTCAACAACCGCTTACGCGAATTAGAGAATGAAGAACGCCGTGAAATTATACGCATACTAACTGAATTAACGAATTTTTTACGCCCTTTTTATCCTAATTTGTTAGACTCTACCCTTTTTCTAGCAAAAATAGATGCTTTACAAGCAAAGGCAAAATTTGCACTACGCATTCACGCCATTAAACCTCATTTGAAAAACGAACCGCATATTGATTGGTGTGATGCACGTCATCCGCTGTTGCAATTATCGCTCGAAAAACAACACAAAGAGATTGTTCCACTATCTATACAATTAACAGAAAATCAACGAATTTTACTTATTTCGGGACCAAATGCAGGCGGTAAATCCGTTTGTCTGAAAACGGTTGCCTTGTTACAATATATGCTTCAATGCGGTTTACCTATTGCGATTAACGAACGAAGTGTGGCAGGAATCTTTGAACGTATGTTTATTGATATTGGTGATGAACAAAGTATTGAAAATGATTTATCAACTTACAGTTCGCACCTGCTGAATATGAAACAGTGTGTTCGTTACAGTAATTCAAAATCGCTGTTGCTGATTGACGAATTTGGAACTGGTACCGAACCGCTCATTGGTGGAGCCATAGCTGAAGCCTTATTGGAGAGATTCAATAAAAACAACGCTTATGCAGTTATTACAACGCATTACACCAATTTAAAACATTTTGCCTCAAATGCTGAAGGCATCGTAAATGGAGCTATGTTATACGATCGTCATGAGATGCGACCACTCTTTAGTTTACAAATAGGAAATCCAGGGAGCTCTTTTGCGGTAGAAATTGCCCGAAAAATTGGTATCTCCGAAGATATTATTGCCTCTGCTGCACAAAAAGTAGGCACTGAACACATCGACTACGATAAAAATCTACAAGATGTTGCACGCGATAAACGTTATTGGGAAAATAAACGTCAGCAAATACGTGAAAAAGAGAAACACATCGATCAGCTTGTTCAAAAATATGAACAAGAGATGAATGAGTTGAAATATAAGCAAAAAGAGATGATACGCGTTGCGAAATCGGAAGCCTCTGAACTGCTCAGTCACGCCAATGCAAAAATCGAGCAGACGATTCGTATCATCAAAGAATCAGAAGCTGGCAAAGAGCCAACCAAACAGGCACGCGCCGAACTCAATGAACTAAAAACGTTTTTGAGTGAAGTGAAAATAGAGCCATTAAAACCAAAAGTTCTACGGAATATGGCTATTGGCGACTATGTTACCATAAAAGGTCAATCCATTACAGGTCAAATACTTGGCATCAACAAAGAAACAGCTATCATCGCTTTTGGACAGATAAAATCGAACGTGTCACTCAGCAAACTCGAACGTGTCAGCCACAACCAACTCAAACAAAATCAACGTGCATCTGTAGGAAAAAATACAACAGATGCTGTACGTGAACGACAACTCAATTTTAAGTCGGAAATTGATGTCAGAGGTATGCGTGTAGACGAGGCATTGCAAGCGGTGATGTATTTTGTAGATGATGCTCAAATGCTCAGCGCTGGAAGAATTCGCATCCTTCATGGCACAGGAACTGGAGCTTTGCGACAAGCTATACGCGACTATTTACAGAGTTCTCCGGCCGTTGGAGAGTACCGCGACGAACACGTTCAATTTGGCGGGTCAGGCATTACAGTCGCTGAATTAATTTAATCGAAAAATAACCCTTGGATAATTTCGTTATTAAGGAAAAAATGATTTAATTTGTATCTGAAAACAGTAGAAAAAC
>DATFIF010000134.1:0-7954 GCA_035270405.1 Paludibacteraceae bacterium
AGGCACTCTAAATGACTAAATCAAACTCAATTAACTCTGTTATTTTGTTGATAACTTGTAGATTTAAAACGCATTTTCTAACTCTTTTTATTGTAAATTTGTATTTAATTGATACGCATAGCTCCAAAAAAAATCATGCTAACATTTTGCGTAAAATTTATTTGCGAATAGTATATTAAAGTAATAAAATATATAATATTCGCTTTTATTAATGATTTAATTATTAATTAGTTGTAAAAAATTTGACTAATTGTTTTCAATTTATGAATTTAGAATCTTATTTTTATCAAATTTCACTAGTAGAAGCAGTTCTACTTGTTATTTTTCTTTCTGCATTGGCTGTGCAAGTGTATATGTACATCTATTATTACACAGGCATTATTCGCCATAAAAAACGAGTCGATAAACAGACGATGCAAACTAATGTAGATCAACTTCCGGTTTCCGTTATTATTTGTGCAAAGAATGAATCGGAGAATTTGGCAGCATTTTTACCTTTAATTTTAGAACAAAATTACCCAAACTATGAAGTTATTGTTGTGAATGATGGTTCTACAGATGAAACAGAACTTTTATTGAATGAATTTCAAACTCGTTATCCTCAACTCTACTACACATTTATGCCAGAAGGCACCAAAATAATTAGTCGTAAAAAATTAGCATTATCTCTAGGAATAAAGGCAGCAAAGCATGAATTATTGTTATTTACTGATGCTGATTGTCGTCCTTTGACTTCAGGTTGGATTACTGAAATAGTTCGTCAATTTACTCCAACCACTGAATTTGTTTTAGGTTATGGTGCTTATTTACCAGCTAAAAGTTTATTGAGTCGAATGATTTCCTACGACACCCTTTTTATTGCGATGCAATATATGGGATTTGCGTTTCGTGGCAAGCCGTACATGGGCATTGGACGTAATTTAGCGTATCGTAAAGAGACTTTTTTTAGAAGTAAAGGTTTTGCGGGCACACTTCATATCGCTTCTGGTGATGATGATTTACTGGTTAATCGAGTTGCTACGTCAACCAATACAAATATTGCATCGGTTGCCGCAAGTGTGACACAATCAGTCCCAAAAACCACTTTCTCAGAATGGTATCATCAGAAAGAGCGTCACTTGACCACGGCGCCCATGTATCATGCTCGTAGTAAATGGATGGTTGCTATCGAACCTATCTCTCGAGGCTTATTTTACGCCTCTTTTCTAGGACTTATTCCGTTTTTGAATCCACTAGTATGGATTGTTATTGGAAGTTTGTTTTTGGCACGTTATATTTTGCAATTAGTAGTTGTGAATAAAACAGCTTCACAGTTGAGAGAACGCTCATTTTATGCCACCATTTTACTGTTTGATGTTATTTTACCTGTTGTAACACTTTTTTTAATGATTTTTGGTCGAAAAAAATCGTTTTCGTGGAAATAAATTTGAAGGTAAAGATAAAAAGCACTACATTTGTTCGATTTTTATATGAAAAGCCCTACTGAAGGGGCGCTAAACTCATTTGAGATACTATTATGGAAAAGGCAGAAAACATGGAACGTGACCAACCTGTGGCTGATAAAGTCGAAAAAATTCTTGGTGTTGTTGAGGCTGTAGCTCTTCACAACAACGATTCTCACGCAGTAACGCGCGAAGAAATGGTTGAGAAATTACGCGAGTTGCTAAAAGTTACTCCTATTTCCAAAGTCAAAGAGTCTATCGAAAATCTCAAACAAACTTTTTACAAACAGTTGAAAGCGGAACTTGAACACAAGGAAACTTCTGATTCTCAAGATAATGTAGAAGAAGCAAAGGAATTGGTACAAGATTCTCAAGAAGTTATTTTTAAAGAACTATTAGCGAAATATAAAGAGCTAAAAACCAATGACAATGCGTTATTAGAAGCTGCTAAACAGAAAAATTTAGAAGCGAAACAACGCGTTTTATCTGAATTAGAAGTTCTTACAGCCTCTTCTGATGATTTATCTGCTACGATTCCTGCTTTCCGTAAATTACAGCAAGATTGGAAGGCAATTGGTCAAATTCCAGCGAGTGCGGTAAATGCTATTTGGAAATCGTATAACCAATATCAAGAAAAATTTTACGATTTAATAAAAATTAATAACGATTTACGCGAATACGACTTTAAGAAAAACTTAGAGTTGAAAACTGTTTTGTGTGAAACGGCAGAGCGACTCTCAAGCGAAACGGATGCTGTAGAAGCATTCAAACAACTACAACAATTACATGACGATTGGCGCGAAATTGGTCCTGTTGCGCGTGAGTTTCGCGAAGAGATTTGGAATCGTTTTAAAGTAGCGTCAACGGTTATCAACAAGCAACATCAAGCTTATTTTGAAACGGTAAAAGAGGCTGAAGAAAAGTTTCTAGTTGAAAAAAATGCCATTTGTGAACAAGTGGAACAGATTGATTACACAGCTTTAAAAAGCCATAAACAGTGGGAAAATAAAACTAAAGAAGTTCTCGATTTACAAGAAAAGTGGAAATCCATGGGCGGTATTCACATGTCTAAATCATCCATGAAGGCTTTTAAACGTTTTCGTTCTGCCTGCGATAGTTTTTTCAAACAAAAGAAAGAATTTTTTAAAACAATAAAAAGTGAATTCTCTGAAAATTTAGAGGCAAAAAAAGCTTTATGTTTGCAAGCTGAAGCTCTGAAAGATAGCACTGAATGGAAAGAAACTGCTGAAAAATTGATTCAAATTCAGAAAGAGTGGAAAACGATAGGACCGACTAATAAAAAACAATCAGATGCTGTTTGGCAACGTTTTGTTACTTCCTGCGACTATTTTTTCGAACAAAAAACATTGAATTTTACGGATAAGAAATCAGAGGAATTAGCTAATTTGAAAGCTAAAAAAGCGGTTCTTGAGCAAATTACTGCTTTTCAACAAACGGGTAATGTGCCCGAAGATATGGCTGTTCTCAAAGCATTGGTAGAAGCTTACAATCAAATAGGATTCGTTCCGTTTCGCGATAAAGATAAATTGTATAAGGCTTTTAAAACAGCTACTGATAGTCAATTTGATGCATTACGTGGCAATCGTTCATCAGGAGCGCCTAAATCATTTGGCTCTGAACGTATGAAACTGATGAAAGAGTACGACAAATTAAAAGCTGAAATAGCTACTTACGAAAATAATATAGGGTTCTTCTCAGCTTCTAAAAAAGCCAACGCTCTACTCGAAGAGATGAATCAAAAAATTGAAGCACTAAAACAAAAATTGACTGAAATCATCGGAAAAATCGATGCAATAGATAAAAATTAACCAACTGATTATTAGTATAAAAAACCAAATGGCGCAATGAATTATTGTGCCATTTGTGCGAAATAATGTTTATAATCGCAACATCTAAGATAAATGAGTTATCTTTGTTGCCGCAAAATAATACAAATAGAGTATAGAATTTAAAACTTTCAAAATGAATTTATTACAAGAGAAGTTAGTGAAATATGATGCCCCTCAAATTGCGAAAGCAGCGGGCGTATATCCTTATTTTCGCGCAATTACAAGCGAACAAGACAGCGAGGTTGTCATTAATGGTAAGAAAGTATTGATGTTTGGTTCTAATAGTTATTTAGGTTTAACCAATCATCCGAAAATCAAAGAAGCTTCCATTGAAGCCGTTCGTAAATATGGTACAGGTTGTGCTGGTTCTCGTTTTTTGAATGGAACACTTGATATTCACGAAAATCTAGAACATCGTTTAGCGAAATTTGTGGGTAAAGATGAAGCTATTATTTTTTCAACAGGTTTCCAAGTGAATTTAGGCGTTGTTTCTTGCATAACAGGCAGAGAAGATTATCTCATTTTGGACGAATGCGACCACGCCTCTATTATTGAAGGACGTCGTTTGTCATTCTCTAATATTTTGAAATATAAACATAACGATATGGAATCGTTAGAAAAAGTATTAAAAACATGCGCTCCAGACAAAGTAAAATTAATTATTACTGATGGTGTTTTTAGTATGGAAGGCGATGTGGCACCTTTGAAAGAAATAACTGCCTTGGCTAAAAAATACAATGCGAATGTGATGGTTGATGAAGCTCATAGTATTGGTGTTTTTGGAAAACATGGTGAAGGTATTTGCCACGAATTAGGTGTTACCAATGATGTAGATTTGATTATGGGAACATTTAGTAAATCCTTTGCGTCATTGGGTGGGTTTATCGCTTGCGATAGCATTACGGCCAATTATTTACGTCATACAGCTCGTTCTTATATATTTAGTGCGAGTGCTACTCCAGCAGCGATTGGTGCAGCCAATGCAGCGCTCGATATTATGCTAAGTGAGCCAGAACGTATTGAACATTTGTGGAAGATAACTCATTATGCCATAGATGGTTTTCGTAATTTAGGTTGTGAAATCGGACCAACAACTACGCCAATTATTCCACTGTATATTCGTGATAACAATAAAACATTTGGTGTGACTCGTGCTTTATTAGACGAAGGAATTTTTGTAAATCCTGTCGTTTCTCCAGCTGTGGCGCCTCACGATACGTTAATTCGATTTTCGTTGATGGCTTCTCACACACAAGAGCAAATCGATATTGCCTTGGATAAGATTGGCAAATGTTTTCGCCAATTTGGTATTTTGAAATAAAATATTAGAAACTCATTATTTAACCAAACACACACAAAAATGTCAATACATGCTCAAGAAGATGCCCGTAAAGTAACAACTCATCGTTTGTATGAGATGAAGCGACGAGGCGAAAAAATTAGTATGCTGACATCGTATGATTATACGATGGCTGGAATTGTTGATCAAGCTGGTATAGATGTCATTTTGGTCGGAGATTCTGCATCGAACGTGATGGCAGGTAATACAACTACGCTGCCCATTACTTTAGATCAAATGATTTACCACGGTAAATCGGTAGTTCGAGCAGTAAAACGTGCATTAGTCGTGGTTGATATGCCTTTTGGTTCTTACCAAGGAGGTGATATTGAGGCTGTTAAAAATGCCATTCAGATGATGAAAATTACACACGCCGATGCATTAAAATTGGAAGGCGGTGTGGAAATTATCGATGCTTTGAAAAAGATTTTAGCTGCGGGTATTCCTATCATGGGACATCTCGGCTTGATGCCACAGTCGATTAATAAATATGGAACTTACACTGTGCGCGCTAAAGATGAAGATGAGGCTGAAAAACTGATTGAAGATGCAAAGTTATTGGAAAAAACTGGCTGTTTTGCACTTGTACTAGAGAAAATTCCTGCCAAACTAGCAGCTCGTGTGGCTCGCGAAATTGAAATTCCGGTTATTGGCATTGGTGCTGGTGGAGATGTTGATGGTCAAGTACTTGTACTACACGATATGTTGGGTATGAATCAAGATTTTTCACCTCGCTTCTTACGTCGCTATGCCGATTTAAATACGATGATGACTCAGGCAGTCCAACATTATGTGAGTGATGTTAAGTCGTCTGACTTTCCGAATTCTGAAGAGCAATATTAAGATTATATCTATCTAAAAAAAAGGCGAAAACAGAGTTTTTCGCCTTTTTTTGGTTTTAAAAGATTCATTTTACAGGATACGAGCTATTTTCTCTTCGATAGCTTCTGGTGTCTCCATTGGCCCAAAACGCTCTATAACTTCGCCTTTTTTATTAATCAAAAACTTAGTAAAGTTCCATTTAATGCGTTTGTTTAAGAAACCACCCTTCTGTCCTTTCAAATAGGTATATAGCGGTAATTCGTTCTTGCCATTTACGTCAATTTTAGAAAATAAACGAAAAGTTGTTTTGTAATTGATTTCACAAAATTGATGAATATCCTCTTCTGTACCTGGCGCTTGTTTTCCAAATTGGTTACAAGGAAAATCAAGAATTTCTAATCCTTTTGATTGGTATTTTTCATACAAATGTTGTAAGCCTTTGTATTGAGGTGTAAAACCACAACCGGTGGCTGTATTGACAACTAAAAGCGTTTTGCCTTTATACTCCGAAAGGTTTACCACGTTTCCTTTTGCGTCTTTTACTTGAAAATCATAAATGTTCATACTATATTATTTTTTATAAAAAGTGAATTAATACATCTAATCGCTCAAAAAACGTGCCACTACTTCCCAAGATTCAATTGGGCCATCATATAGGCAGAATGTTGGATTGAGTATGACTGGCTTTTCGTTTTGCCATTTTTGATGCTGCTCGGGGGAACGCGATTGGAGCTTATGCATTAACCATTTGAATTCATACGTCAATTGTTCCGATGACACCATAATGGGCTTTAGTTCCGATGGATTTCGATTAATTTTTTCAGCATTAAAATGATATCCTCGGTTCGTGGCTTCTTGAGCAATGGTATGCAGGTAAAATCCTATAAAATCAATAGGAGATTCTGTGTTATTAAATCGCTGTAGTTGAGGATGATGTTTATAACCACGTGTTTTGCCAAGTATGACATTTTGCGCCAATAATCCCTCTCTCCAAACAGCTAAAAGTCCTTTGGTATCAAGATATTGCGGATGTAAACTCCATAATCTCATATTGCTCTCCTTATAATTTTTTAATAGCTTTTATAAGAGTTTCTACATCTTCTTTTTTGGTTGCCCAGCTAGTACAAAAACGAACTGCTGTATGTTGGCTGTCAGTTGTACACCAAAAATCGGAGATAAACGTCTCAGAAAGTCTATTTAAATCGTTGTTTTTAAGAATTGGAAATTGTTGATTAGTCGGCGAATCGTATAAAAAGGCAATCCCTTTTTCTGCAAAAGCATCGTGTATGAGTTGTGCCATTTTATTAGCGTGTTCTGCAATTTTGAAATATAAACCATGTTCGAGCAACGTGACAAATTGTAATCCTAAAAGCCACCCTTTTGCCAACATTCCACCTTTTTGTTTGATGATATATCGAAAATCATTTTTAAGATGTTCAGCACAAATAATCACAGCTTCTCCAAAAAGTGCTCCCACTTTTGTTCCACCAATATAAAAAACATCGCAATGATGTGCTAAAAACTCTAATGAAATATCATTTTTTGTTGAAGTTAAGCCATATCCTAAGCGTGCTCCATCAATAAAAAGTGGTAAATGATATTTTTGACACGTTGTGTAAATCGCTTCTAGTTCTGAACGGCTATAAATTGTTCCATTTTCGGTTGGAAAAGAGATATAAACCATTCCTGGCTGCACCATGTGCTCGTGATTTCCATCTTGCCAGTGCCCTTGATACGTAGCGTCAATTTGTTCAGCAGTAATTTTTCCGTCGTCAGTTGGTAACGCTAGCAACTTATGACCAGTGGATTCTATTGCACCGGTTTCGTGAACATTTATATGTCCTGTTTCTGGACAAATCACGCCTTGGTGAGGGCGTAAAATTGACGAAATAACGGTCGTATTAGTTTGCGTTCCTCCAACCAAGAAATGAACATCAGCCTCAGGCATAGCACATTGCTGACGAATAAGTGTTCGTGCTTGGTCACAATAATCATCTATGCCATAACCATCGTGTTGAACAAAGTTGTACTCGCTTAACGCCTTTAAAATATCAGGATGCGCTCCTTCTGTATAGTCTGAATTAAAACGTATTTTCATTCTTTTTTTTTATCTTAAATCGTATAAATTTCGACCTAAAAGTGTTTAATAATTTTATTAGTTATTAACTACAAATATAGACAATTCACGCGTGCAAAACTTCAAATACAGTTAAAAAAAATAGTATAAGAAGATTATTCGCTTATCTAGCATGTGTGATGATAGTCGTTGGTTAATTTGTTATATATTTGCTCTATCTTATTTTCAATATCAAAACAAGCTTTATGAAAAAACTAATGATAGTCTGTATTTGCCTTTTGTCAATATCTTTCTTCTCTTTTTCTAGAGATATTAAAGGTGTTGTACTTGATACGAAGCAGCGACCAGTTTCTTTTGTCAGTATCTATCTAAAAAATAGTCCTCAAATAGGCACTGTGACTGATAAGAATGGACGTTTCTTGTT
>DATFIF010000135.1:0-4776 GCA_035270405.1 Paludibacteraceae bacterium
ACTCTGTGCTAATAAATAACCAGAATTAGGCGTAATCGTTGCGATATAAGAAACACCCTTAGTTGCACAAGCCGCACCTGTCGTTGAACAATCATCTAAATCAAATGTCACAGATGGTTTTTCACTAGCATAAATAGTTACTGAAACATTATCTGTAACACTTATACTTGGTATAGAAACAGTCAAAGTTCCAGCATTATACGAATAGGCATTCGTTAATTCTGTTGAGCCCACAAGCACTTCCACTGCCACACTAGCGTCAGTCAATGTTTCATAACAAGTAGCAGCTGTAAAAGTAGCGGTATACAGTTGGTTTTTAGTAATCACACCTGCATCAGGGCCTGATAATTTTGTAACACCATCTAAGTCGTACACTAGATTAGCTTCAGTAGCACTCTTGTAAACAGCATATAACGTACAATTTGCTATTGGACGATAGGTTGCGCCTGCTACACCTGCATTAGGAGACAATGCTGATGACATAGTTGACCAGCCCATAAATGTATAATTGGTATTAGCTATAGCAGCTGGTAAAACGACGCCCGCACCCGAAACTGATTCGGTTAAACTGGTAGTCGCACACGTTCCATGTGTACCCGCATTAAATGTAACTTTAAATTCAGCAACACCTCCTAAAAATTTAAATGAAATAACATCGGAATTTTCAGCAATGGATGTCAAAGCATAAGAACCTGTAGGCGTATAAGTTGTTTTGTTTTTTGTTCCCGGATAGGTATCACCGCCATCACCTGACCTGTTCTTCAAACCATCCGCTTCTACAATATCACAATACATGGTAGTACCATTATTGACGGTATTGCCCTTCCATGCAGTCGAATTGTATTTTACTTTTGTAACCAACATTCCATGGGCAGGTAAATAAGCATCCCATCCTGTTTGTTGACGATTTTCGAAATACCAAACCCAGCTAGTAGAAGAAGTAGCTGATGAAGGAGCTGTTCCTGTTTCCGTAACTATACGTGCGGAGTTAGAAGAAGCCAAGTTTTCTAATTGAACATTTTCTGCTATTTTCATAATAGTTGGCGTCATCCATCCCATATACCAACGATCAAAAGCTGAATAGTTGGGAGGCGTACAGCCATTATTATTATAACATCCACCATCCATGAGATTAAAATCCCCAAGCGTTTTATCTTTATTCGGTCCGTACTGAGTATCGTAATAGTCAGGCATACCTATCACGTGGCTAAATTCATGACAAAATGTTCCAATCCCGTCCATCGTAGAACCACTCTTACCGTTTAACTCTGAATTACACGCATACAATCCTAATGTTTTACCATTATATTTTAGATTCCCAGTTACATAACTAGAATAAATTTGCCAACTGTGAGGCCAAATTGTGTTTGCAGGAGCACCAGAAGCTTCGCCATAACCAGCATAAAAAACATAAACATTATCTACCTTTCCATCATTGTCAGCATCGTAATTTGCGAAATTAACACCAGCCGCAGAAGCTAAAGCACACGCATCCACTACCATCTGATCAGGGTGCATATCATTTCCATCAGTATCATTTCCACCGTAATAGCTCATTGATTTAGTAAGGTTATAAGGTCCAAACACATCAAATTGTGGCTTGTAAGCACTATCGGATTGTGCAATAAAATAGTCGCGTGCAGAACCTGTGCCACCATTTTCACTGAATCCTTTTTTATTCAACATATCATCAAACAATTGACGCGTATGGTTTACATTCATAGATTTATCGTTAAAATTAACTAATAAGACTAATGCACGAGGAACTAAAGCTACAGTACCTGCTGATTTAGGAGTTACAGAGCGTAGTGCACGTTGTTGAGTATTAGTTTGTAAAGCCACTTTTTGAGGCATAACGCTACGTTGTAATTTGTTCAAGAGCGTTTTCTCATCAGGTGTACGTTCTGCTACCGAACGTGCTTTAACACCAATTGGTTTAATCACATTGTCGGCAGACAATTCGGCATATTCAAAGATGCCTTGTGCATTTTGTTTCACTAAATAACCATCTTCCGTGGTTTTGTAATGAAAAAACTCATCGCCTACATTATATATTTGAATAGTTGTACCATCAGGTTGATCTACAGTTATTAAACCGCGATACGCTGGTACGGCTTGCAAAGTGAACACACATAAGATCACAGCAAAAAAAGAAAAGATTATTTTCATGGTAAAAAATAGTTAATTAAGGTACTAATTTAAGATTTCGATTTTTCTCAAGTTTTTTTAAAAAGTGCCAATCGCATTTAGTGCGATTTTCTGGGTTTTTGGCCACACGACAGCTCGGAACAATCATGCCTTTAGAATTCTCTTTGGCATAACAATAGTAGCCTTTTTTATTTTGTTTAATGACATAACCATCTATGGTCATACGTACATGATACCGCTCGTCGCCACGCAAAAAGATAGTCAAAAAAGAGCTGTCTGGCTGAACTATTTCAATAGGATCACGTTTGGCTGGCACACGCGAAGGACGCTCTTGCGCCATTGCACCTGCGGTTATCAAAAAGAACACGGTGAACATTATAAATTTGATCTGTTTCATACGTCTAATAGATCTATCGGTAAATCTTTGGTCGCTTTAGCGCCTAATTGTTTTATTTTATCGGCGGTACGGAACACATTTCCATTACCCTCTTTCAACTTATTCATCGCATCATCGCACGATTTGCCCGCCTTATCCAAATTCTCTTTTACTTTGTTCCAATCAGTCACAAAACCGACTAATTTATCGTACAACGTGCCACTCAAACGAGCTATTTCAAGCGCATTTTTAGTTTGATTTTCTTGTTTCCAAATACTGGCTACGGTACGCAAAGTAGCCAATAGCGTGGTAGGACTAACAATCACAATTTTACGATCCCACGCTTCAGCAAACAGGGCTTGATCTGCTTGAACAGCCACCGAAAAAGAGGCTTCGATAGGAATAAACAGAAGCACAAAATCAGGTGTATTAATGCCAATTGCATGTTGATAATTCTTATCAGCCAACTCTCGCACATGTTTTCTGAGCGACAATAAATGCTCCTTCAAAGCTTGCTTGTACTCCTCATCCGTTACTGCAGAACTCATCCGTTCGTAAGCCACCAAAGAGACTTTTGAATCAATGATAATATGTTTACTATCGGGCAAATTCAAAATAACATCGGGACGATAAATTTCTCCTTGTGCGCCTTCTACCACTTTCTCACGTTCATACTCGAGTCCTTTCGTCAATCCAGACGTTTCGAGTACGCGCTCTAAAATCATTTCACCCCAATTTCCTTGTGTTTTAACTTCACCTTTCAGTGCTTTCGTCAAATTATTTGCTTCATCACTAATGCGTACATTCTGTTCAGTCAATGTTTTAAGTTGCTCTTTAAGACTCACTTTATCACGCATTTCCGTATTAAAAGCCTCTTCCACTTGTTTCTTAAAATCTGTAATTTTTTCGCCTAATGGATTTAAAATAGCACCAATATTTTTTTCGCTCGTAGCCGACAGTTCAGCAGCACGTTCTTTCAATATTTTATTAGCAATATTTTCAAATTCGGTGGTCAACTTTTTCTGCTGTTCCACTAATTCAGTTTTTTGAGTAGCCAATTGCTCTGAAAGATTAGCATGATTAGCCTCAACGGTAGCCAATAGAGTCATTTTTTGAGCCAATTCTGCACGTAAACCCAGCACTTCTGCCAATAAAGCATCTGCTTCTTGCGTTTTTAGTTGCAACTGCGACTGCACCACAGAGTTAGTAGCACGCACGTTATTGGTGAATAAATAGGCGGCTAAAAAACCAAGTAAAGCGGTTAAGCAAGCAATAAAAACAGTTAAAATCAAACTCATAACTTCACTTATTTTTGATCAAATAACGTAGGACGATCTTCATCCAACTGACGCAGAGCAGTACGAATAACCGCCTCGCGTACAAATTTAGAAACATTTTCGACTTTATATTTGCTCACATACTTATCTAAAATCTTCTGCTCTTCATCATTCATCAAAAAAGCAATTCTATGAGTACGCTTATTAATGGGGCGTTTTGCCGATATTTGAGGAACCTTTTTCTTCATGCCACTTTCATTTCTAAATAACTTACAAATATACAAATTTTTACGATAATGAGTGCTCTCAACAGATATTTCTAACCAATAACTTACAGAATCAAGCGTTAGTTCTAAATATAAAAAACTATCTTTGTCTATCTATTAAGGAAACACGTATGGCTGAACACAATGAATTAGGAAAAGAGGGAGAATTGCGAGCACAATCTTTCTTGCGAACAAACGGATATGCGATTCGCGATTGTAATTGGCGTTTTGGAAAAAACGAACTAGATATTGTGGCAATGAAAGACCAGCTACTCGTTGTAGTAGAAGTGAAATCGCGCTCTACAGAGTATTTTGAACACCCTAAAGACACTATCACTAACGCCAAAATACGTCGTACTGTAGAAGCGGCACACGAATACGTGTTATCACATCATTTAGACGTGGATGTTCGCTTCGACGTGATTAGCGTTGTACCAAGCAAAGAGGGTTATGAAATAGAACACATTGAAGATGCCTTTTTACCACCCATTAATTAATACTACCACAAGATGAAAAGGGGTGAAAATGCAAAAATGAGTTTAGTTATCAAACCGTTACAAATTCCATTACAATTTTTCGTAAACTCCTTGTGTAATTCAACAAAAAATATTACTTTTGCCGAGCAATCCTAGTGAGGATTATACCTATTCTTCCTTAGCTCAGTTGGTTAGAGCATCTGACTGTTAATCAGAGGGTCCTTGGTTCAAGT
>DATFIF010000136.1:0-4361 GCA_035270405.1 Paludibacteraceae bacterium
TGATGATCGTACGCTCATATCTTTTGAACGAATGACACATTTACTGACCGGATTTACGTTCAAACTATTTCTTGCGCATTTCGAAACAAAACGTGATGAAGGGAATTCTGTTAAGCTGGCTGGAATCAAAGAGTTGTTTTCAAAAAAATATCCGAATCTTTCCATCGATTATTCAATTATATCAGGCAACGATGTGCTAACAGCTTTCGATCAATTCATTTTAGAAAAAAATATCAACCTCATTGTATTGAATACACACAAACGAAATTTATTTGCACGATTATTCAACCCGAGTATGGCTCGTAAAATGGTGTTTCATGCACGCACACCAATTCTTGTATTTCACACGTAAACGTTATTAAATTGCCGAATACACACGATTGGAATGAATTATTGCATTTGTCCTATAATTTATATTATGTTAAATAGTAATAAGCGCCACTATTAGAACTTGTCTTCCACTTATACAAAAAGCGTTGCTTCTTTTTATTGAAGCAACGCTTTTATTGTATTGAAATCTATAAGTTTAAACTCTATAAAGCTTTAATTTTAGCATTCATTTCATCATACTTAGGTTGGTATGTTTTAGTATCTATACTCAACAACCGATAATAAATGGAACGTAATAAGACTAAATTTTCCATATTAGTTGGTTTTAACTCTGCTGCCTTTTCAAAATATGGTAATGACTCTTTATACTTTTCCAAAGCAGCGGCTTTTAATTTTGCAGAACCTTGAGGATCACGCGTTGATACCGATTTATCTTCTAATTTATAGGCCTCATTGTAAATCATTCGTCCTTTGTTGTTAAATGCTTCCATCAATGTAGGATTCAACGTCAAAGCTTTATCATAATACTCAGCAGCCTCTTCAGTACGATTTAATGTTTCCATCACACTACCCTTTACATTGTAATACTGGGCGTTATTAGGATCCAATTCAATGGCTTTATTCAAATAGTCGATACCTTTTTGCTCTTCATTATTAAAGATATAGAAGTTAATCAAATTACCAAGAAAGAAAAATTCATTGGGATAACGTTTATAACCTTCTTCTAGCGTACGAAGATAATTTACAGTATCTTTTTGTTCTTTATACAAATCGCTAAGATGTTGATTAACAAATATCTCCTCATATCCTTTATCTTTTAACTGTTCAAAAATCTCCATAGCTTTCACGATACTATCAGAACGTTCGTACGCCAAAGCCGTGTAATATCGAATTTGATAAAAAACGGTATCTTTAATAAATGGTTTGTCCTCTGAGAACATTTGTAAATCAGGTACACCTGTGTGTATCTCAAAAGCTTCAATGGCTTTAGGAAAGTTTTTCTTATTGAATTCCGTAATACCATAGTTCAAAAACGCCATGTTCACATAGTAATTTTTAATGGAGTTTTTGATTTTCTTGCTGTACTTCGGTTTTACTTTACCTTTTGTATTGGGCATAAAATCCATGTCGTAGGCTTTTATATAATAAGCATAAGACGTGATAGCACTTTCACCTTTCAAAGTAGCATCAGCTGAACGGCCTGATACCTCTTTTAGATATTCTGCATCTTGAATTTTTTCATATACTAAACCTGCTGTGTACCAAGTAATTACTTCATTTTTGGTGCTTTCATCTTGCAATGCAGCCTGAATAGCCTCTTTCGCACCTTCAAAATCAGGTGATTCGACGTTTAAAGCTTTGTTTTTAGCTTTCGACAAATTTGATTTCTGAGCGCTACCTGTTGCTACAATTCCCATAGCGAACACGGCAATAATAAGTAGTCGTTTCATAGTGTCAAAATTTTAATAATTTATTCTTCTGTATTATTAGTTGGTAAATCAATCATCGGTTCTCCTTGGTTTCCTTCAATCTCCAAAATCTCGTCATCCTCATTTTCAGATGAAACGCGGCAAACGGCGGCAATTTGGTCATTACGTTTTTCAAGATTAATTAAACGAACTCCCTGAGTTGCTCGTCCCATTACGCGTAAATCAGCCACTTTCATACGAATTGTTATACCTGATTTATTAATAATCATCAAATCGTTCTCATCAGTTACACTCTTGATGGTTACCAATTTACCTGTTTTATCAGTTACATTGATGGTTTTTACACCTTTGCCACCACGATTGGTGATACGATAATCATCTAAATTAGAACGTTTGCCATAACCCAATTCGGAAACCACCAAAATAGTTTCCTCCGTATCTGGAGATACACAAATCATGCCAACAAGCTCATCATCATCACCATCGAGTGTCATGCCACGTACGCCAGTAGCTGTACGACCCATTTCGCGAACCTTAGATTCTGGAAAACGAATGGCGCGACCATTCTTATTAGCCAACAGAACTTCACTGTTGCCATCGGTCATGCGCACTTCTATCACTTGGTCATCCTCACGAATGGTAATCGCATTCACACCATTTTGACGTGGACGTGAATAAGCTGCCAACGATGTTTTTTTGATAACACCTTGTTTCGTACAGAAAATCAGATAATGTGATTGGTTGTATTCTGGATCTTGCAAATTAGTGACGCGGACAAAAGCTGTTACCTTATCGTCCGATTCGATATTCAGCATGTTTTGAATAGCACGTCCCTTACTTGTTTTAGTGCCTTCCGGAATTTCATAAACCTTCAACCAAAAACAACGACCCTTTTGTGTAAAGAACAACATGGTATTGTGCATCGACGCTGGATAGATGAATTCAATAAAATCTTGATCTCGCGAAGAGCTACCTTTTGAACCAACACCACCCCTATTCTGCGACTTGAATTCCGATAGTGGTGTGCGTTTGATATAACCTAAGTGTGAGACAGTTATAATCATTTCATCGTCCGAATAGAAGTCTTCTGGATTGAATTCTTCTGACGAATAAACAATTTCGGTACGACGTTCATCACCATACTTCGCTTTAACTTCTGCAAGTTCTGTTTTGATGATTTCCATACGACGTTCGACGCGAGCTAAGATGTCTTTTAAATCCTCAATACGTTTCATTAAGTCGTCAAACTTAGCACGTAGTTCATCTTGGCGTAATCTGGTTAATTGTGCCAAACGCATTTCGACAATAGCTTTCGCTTGTCGATCGCTCAAGCTAAAACGCTCCATCAGCTTTTCGATAGCTGCGTTAGGCGATTCAGCCGCACGAATAATGGCAATTACTTCATCAATATTATCTAAAGCAATGATTAATCCTTGTAAAATATGCGCATCTTCTTCAGCTTTAGCCAATTCAAACTGAGTACGACGTGTCACTACTTCGTGACGGTGTTCCACAAAATACTTAATCAAATCTTTTAGGTTAAGCATGCGTGGACGTCCTTTTACTAAAGCGATATTATTCACACTAAAAGATGATTGTAATGCGGTCATTTTGAACAATTTATTCAAAATAACATTTGCATTAGCATCCCGTTTAATGTCAACTACAATGCGCATTCCAGTACGGTCAGATTCGTCATTGACATTGGAAATACCTTCCACTTTCTTTTCAATGGCCAACTCGGCAATTGCTTTAATCAAATCTGATTTATTGGTCATGTAAGGAATTTCAGTCACAATAATTCGTTCATGACCATTCTCAGCATTTTCAATTTCGGCTTTAGAACGAATAACTATTCGTCCACGACCAGTTTCAAACGCATCTTTCACGCCTGCATAACCATAAATACTACCTCCGGTAGGGAAATCTGGCGCTTTTACATGATGCATCAGTTCGCTGATTTCGATGTCATTATTGTCAATATATGCCGCAATAGCATTAGCCACTTCCGTTAAGTTGTGCGGTGCCATATTAGTAGCCATTCCCACAGCAATACCAGACGCACCATTGACCAATAAATTTGGTAAGCGTGTAGGCATTACTTCCGGTTCTTTGAGTGTTTCGTCAAAGTTAGGAGTGAAGTTAACGGTATCTTTATCAATGTCTTTCAACATTTCTTCAGCAATTTTCTGCAAACGAGCTTCGGTGTAACGCATCGCAGCAGGTCCGTCACCATCGACAGAACCAAAGTTACCCTGACCATCAACCAGTGGATATCGCAACGCCCAAGGCTGCGCCATACGCACTAGCGTGCCATAAATAGAAGAGTCACCATGTGGGTGAAACTTACCCATCACTTCACCGACAATACGGGCTGATTTCTTATAAGGTTTGTCTGAATTGTTACCCAATTCATTCATTCCAAACATGACACGACGGTGTACCGGTTTAAAACCATCACGAACATCAGGTAAAGCGCGCGAAACAATCACCGACATAGAGTAATCGATGTAGGCAGTTTTCATTTCTTCCTCGATGTTGATTCTAATAATTCTTTCTTGATCAAGCATTTATATACTATTTTGAGTTAATCTAAAATGT
>DATFIF010000137.1:0-14975 GCA_035270405.1 Paludibacteraceae bacterium
ATTTAATCCGTTAAATTTTAATGAAAAATCGAAAGCCGTTGATCTATTGCCAGTTCCACTAACCCAGCCATTGAGCAGGTCGTAGTTACCATCTAAATATTCACCAACAGAGAAATAACTTTGTGCGTCAGCTGCGTAGTCTCCAAAATAATTAGCGCTAAATCCTTTGGCAACGTCGAAACGCCAACCATCGTATTTCATCTCATATTTGAGCCATTTTAAATAGGCTTTTACCGCATCTTGAACGTATTTGTTGGTGTGATCTAAATCGCGTGCTGCAGCGTATTTTTCACCGGTGTCGTTAGCGCCAGTAGCCGTGCCTTTACAACTACCCGATGAACTTGTATTTACTTCGTCGTCTTTGCATATGTGGCTCGCCGTAAGTTCAAATGTTCCCAATGTGCCGAAATCTTCAGCCCAAAAGTCACACCAAGTACTTTTATTATCTTTATGGTTCACTACAATATCAGCAATAACTTTAGATCCTCCAGCATGTAAATTTTTAATGAGCGATTGTAGCTCGGATAGTGAACCATGTGCGCTTGTTTGATTACACCATTGACTTGGATGATAACCTGTACCGCCACTTGATTTGGCAGATGGAGCTAGCCATACTAAATCAAAATAACCAGCTAATTCACTCGCTTGTTGATTGAGCGCATTCCATTTTGTAGTACCATATTTGGCTGTTGATAGATAAGAATCCCAATAGAAGGCTTGAATCATTACATCGGTACATTGGCTTGGTACAGGTGAACTATAATTGCCAGGTGTGTACTCACTTGTTCCAGGATCTACTGGATCTGTAGGGTCGGTTGGGTCAATCGGATCTGTTGGGTCAGTAGGGTTCGTGGGGTTTGTATTATCTGGACTTGTAGGTGTGGTTTCGGAAGACGCTCCAATATAAATTTCGTCTGCCTGATATTTCATTTTGATGTAAATATCGTACAAGCCAGCTTTGGTACAGGTTATACCTGATGTGCTTGCGGTAAAACAGCCTGCTACAGAGTATTGGTTGAGTACAGTCACCGCCCATCCGGCAGCATTATCTTTATCGTAAACGGTTATTAAATCATTGGTTGCGAGTGATACACCTTTTACATAATATTGGGTATATCCTTCCAATTCATCACCTTGCGTAGTTGTGTAGTAAGTAGACCCATTTACACACACAGCAAAGTTACCAGCCCAAAGACTCCATGTAGTGACTAAAAGGACTACAAAAAGTGTGAAAAGTTTTTTCATGGAACGTAGTTTTAATGGTTTTATAGCTTATTGACAGTAATTTACTAGTGAACTAAAATTCTGAAATGAATTGATAACGAGTTGATTTTGTCTCTTTATACAAAACAACAGAGGAGCAAAGATAAAATATTCTATCCTTACAAACTAGAAAAAAGTGTTAAATTTTAAAAATGTTAAATCGAACAGGCTAATTTTGTGGGGTGATGTCCTCAAATATGGCATAAGCCTCTGATGCATAATTGACTGAAGAGAAGGATGCAAAACGTTTACCGTCCTTTTCACCTAATTTACATGCGTGTGGATGTGCACCAATATACGTAAGCAGTGCAGTAAAAGCAGACGATTGATAATAAGGCGATGTATCCTTGCCAACAAGATATAATGTCATACGCCCATTTTTCAGAACGATACGTTCAATACCTAGTTGTAAAGCGCGCCAACGAATACGTAAGAGTGTCATCAAATCTTTAGCTGGACTTGGAACTGGGCCAAAACGGTCAACAAGACGTTTTTCAAACTCTTCGAGTGCCTCTTCAGTTGTAAGATTGTCCAATTCACGATACAGTGTCATGCGCTCCGATACACTCATGATATAATCAGATGGGAACATGACATCTAAATCAGATTCTATTTGGCATTCGCTGACGTAATTCGCACTTTGTGGTTCATCAGCATAGAGTTCGGCAAATTCTTCTTCGCGAAGTTCTGACATCGCCTCATTCAAAATCTTTTGATACGTCTCGTATCCCAAATCGGCAATAAAACCACTTTGTTCGGCTCCCAACATATTACCTGCACCACGAATATCTAAATCTTGCATAGCGATATTGAAACCACTTCCAAGATCGGCAAACGTTTCAATCGCTTGTAATCTCCGACGCGCATCGTCAGTAAGTTCTGTTATTGGTGGCGCAATCAAGTAACAATACGCTTTGCGATTGCTACGACCAACTCGTCCTCGCAATTGATGTAAATCGCTCAAACCAAATAAATTTGCTTTGTTGACAATGATGGTATTCACATTTGGCATATCAATACCCGATTCAATAACTGTGGTGGCAATGAGTACGTCGTAATCGTAATTGATAAAATCCAAGATAGTTTCTTCCAATTGAGCTGGTGGCATTTGTCCGTGACCGACCGCAATACGTGCTTCAGGAACCAATTTTCGTAGTTTCTCTGCCAATAAATAGATGTTTTGTATCCGATTGTTGATAAAAAAAACTTGACCGTTACGCTCCATCTCTTTAATGATAGCATCTTTGATAATTGCTTCGTCAAAACTGATAACGTCCGTCAATACAGGATATCGATTGGGTGGAGGCGTGTTTATAATCGATAAATCGCGCGCACCCATTAACGAAAATTGTAACGTACGAGGAATTGGTGTGGCAGTTAACGTGAGTGTGTCCACATTTACTTTGAATTGTTTCAAACGCTCTTTAATGGCCACTCCAAATTTTTGTTCTTCATCGATAATAAGCAAGCCTAAATCTTTAAATTGAATGGTTTTGCTCACAATTTTATGCGTGCCGATCAGGATATCAATCTCTCCTTTTGCGAGTCGTTCTAAAATATCTTTAACTTGTTTGGTCGATTTTGCTCGGCTGATATACTCTACGGTACACGGAAAGTTTTTCAACCGTTCGCCAAAAGTTTTGTAATGTTGTAATGCGAGTACGGTTGTGGGAACGAGTACGGCCACTTGTTTCCCATTTGCAACAGCTTTAAAAGCGGCACGAATGGCAACTTCTGTTTTACCAAATCCTACGTCACCACAAATCAAACGATCCATAGGACGTTCCGATTCCATATCTTTTTTGATGTCTGCAGTCGATTTGAGTTGGTCGGGCGTATCTTCGTAAATAAATGACGCTTCGAGTTCTTGTTGTAGATAACAATCTGGTCCATATTGAAAGCCTTTTTGCCCCATTCGTAGCGCATACAATTTAATCAAATCGCGCGCAATGTCTTTTACTTTAGTTTTCGTGCGTTCTTTTAAACGCTCCCAGGCGCCTGTACCTAATTTATTGATACGAGGTTCTTCGCCTTCCTTACTTTTATATTTTGAAATGCGATGAAGCGCATGAATACTAACAAAAATGACGTCATCATCTTTGAAAAGTAGTTTGATAACTTCCTGGGTGCGACCATTCGTTGTGGTGGTGAGTAAGCCACCAAACTTCCCAACTCCATGATCGATATGTACCACATAATCGCCCACTTTGAATTGGTTCAACTCCTTAAGTGTGAGTGCAACTTTTCCCGCACGGGCAATATCGCTGCGCAATGTAAATTTATGAAAACGATCGAATATTTGGTGGTCAGTGAAACAGCAAATTTGTAAATCATGATCGATAAAACCTTCGTGCAATGTTTTCAAAATCGGCGTAAAAGGAATGATGCTACCACGATCATTAAAAATACTCGAAATCCGATCAATCTGTTTTTTACTATCGCTCGAAATGTACAGCGTATAGTGGTCGGAGAGGTATTTAGTAAATTGTTCGGTAATTAAATCGAAATTTTTATGGAAAATTGGCTGTGGAGAGGTTCGGAATTCAATCGTTTCCGTTTTATTATAGATACTTTTACTAAATTCGATTGTTCTATAATCGCTCATCTGCTCAATGAGTGAATCGCCTGTCGCTAATTTATCTGTTAGAGTTGCGGTTTTGCTTGACGCGTTAGCTTTGATTAAGGCGTCGTCGTATATTTGGTTGACGCGTTCACGCACAAAACGCAAATTGTCGGCACAAAGTAGGGTAGAGTTCACAATAAATTCGAGCAGCGAAATAGTTTCGCCTTCCAAACCCTGTATGTCAGGAACAACCGTTATTTCAGTCTGCTCTTTTAGCGATAATTGTTTCTCGATGTCAAATGTGCGAATACTTTCAACTTCATCGCCAAAAAAGTCGATGCGATAAGGCAGCTCGTTTGCAAACGAAAAGATGTCTAAAATACTTCCACGAATCGAAAATTGACCAGGTTCGTACACAAAATCCACATATTCAAAACCAAACTCTTCCAATTGCTCAATAATAGTTGCGCTATCGATGTTTTCGCCAACTTTTATAGTAATTTTACTCGCATTAAACGTTTTTGCAGAAACCACTTTTTCGGCTAATGCATCAGGATATGTTACAACTATGTAAGGTTTTTCGCTTTGTATGCGATTCAATGTATCCGCTCGTAAAATTTCGTTGGCAGCATCTTTTGCGCCGTGCTTTTGTACATTTTTGTAAGCTGAAGGAAAATAGACAATTTGCTCTTTGTTTAGCAGTTGAGTAAGGTCGTGATAGAAGTATCCTGCAGCTTCAGAATCGTTCAGAATAACGATGAACGAGTGGCGTGATTGCTCAAAAAGCGTTGCTAAAATCACCGCTTTAGATGACGCCAACAAACCCGAAACAGTTACATGTTGTTTCGAGTTTTTCAACCAATCAGCTATTTGTAAAGTACAAGGATGTTGGTTGTAAAGAGCTATAAATTCATTGAGTAACACCTATCTTTTTTAGTTCCTTATCTTATTTTGGTGCTTTTGTGTATAAAAACAATCCTGTGGTTAAAAATATAATGTTTGGTAGCCACACCGCCAATAATGGATTCATATTACCATTGATGGCAAATGTGCTTGATAATGTTGTAAAAAGTATAAATAAAGCGCTTAAAGCCAATCCGATACCAATATTCATACCCATTCCACCGCGCACTTTACGTGACGATAACGATACGCCGATTAATGTCAAAATAAGCGAAGCTAGAGGCATTGAAAAACGTTTGTAATATTCGTCTTGAAACGCTTGTATGTTGCCCATACCACGTTTTTCTTGTTTCTTAATATACCGCCTTAATTCCGGATTAGTCATTTGTGCTGCTTGTTGCGCTGTAATGAAAAAATCTTGTGGATCCATATTGATGATTGTATCCAGCGATGCTCCTTTATTGATAGTTTCGTACATACCGTCAAAATCGCGTATCAAATAATCTTTCACACTCCAATGATTCAATGAATCCATATCGATTGAATTAGCGGTCATACGTGAAACGAGTTTTTTTCCATCAAATTTTTCCATCGAAAAATGATAGCCTTTTTGGGTGCGCTCTTCATAGCGCTCAAAATAGACGATGATACCAGGTTCAACTTCCATTTGAATATTGCGTGCTATTTCCGATTTGAATTTAATGATGTATTGGTCTTCAAATTCTAAACGTATTTTATTGGCAGGCGGAATCACAAAACCCATCAAGAAAAAGGAAAACGTAGCAATTAATGAAGCAGATATAAAATAAGGACGCAAGAGGCGATTAAAACTCATCCCACCGGCTAACATTGCAATGATTTCGCTATTATTCGCCAATTTTGAGGTAAAGAATATCACCGAAATAAAGGAAAATAACGGCGTAAACATATTCGTAAAAAACGGAATGAAATTGAGGTAATAATCGAAAATAATGGCTTTCACGGGCGCACTATTTTCCAAAAAATTATCAATCTTTTCCGTGAAATCGAAAATCACAGAAATGCTAATAATCAGTACGATAGACAATAGATACGTACCGATGTATTTTTTAATAATATACCAATCTAGCTTTTTGAGCATAGTTTATGACGATTTATAATCGCGTTGTTACACATTTAACCATTTGATTTTTCCACGATGAAAAAGTACCAGAAATAATTTGCTGACGTGCTTCTTTTACTAGCCACATATAAAATGCTAAATTATGAATCGACGCAATTTGCATAGCTAAGAGTTCATTCGCAGTAAACAGATGTCGTAAGTAGGCTTTTGTATACTGTTGATCCACGAAACAGTCGCTTTCTGCATCGATAGGAGAAAAATCGTTTGCCCACTTTTTATTTCTCATATTCATAATTCCGTTGCGAGTAAATAACATGCCATTACGTCCATTGCGCGTTGGCATGACGCAATCGAACATATCAACGCCACGACTGATAGCTTCTAAAATATTGGCTGGAGTGCCTACGCCCATCAAATAACGTGGGCGATCTTTGGGTAAAATTTCGTTCACCACTTCAATCATTTCGTACATCTTTTCAGCAGGTTCGCCTACAGCTAAGCCACCAATGGCATATCCTTCGCGATTTTGAGCGGTTACAAATTCGGCTGATTGTCGTCGTAAATCAGGATAAACGCAACCTTGCACAATTGGGAAAAAAGTTTGTGAATAACCATATTTCGGTTCGGTAGTATCAAAGTGTTTTAAGCCACGTTCGAGCCAACGATGCGTGCGTTCCATCGATTGTTTGGCGTACGCATAATCAGCTGTTCCAGGCGTGCATTCATCAAACGCCATGATGATATCAGCGCCGATAATTCGTTGTGTGTCCACTACATTTTCTGGCGTGAATAGATGTTTTGAACCATCAATGTGCGACCGAAAAGTGACGCCTTCTTCTTTCAATTTGCGTGTTCCTGCTAAGGAAAAAACCTGAAAACCACCACTATCAGTCAAAATGGGACGATCCCAGCCATTGAATTTATGAAGTCCACCTGCTTTTTCTAGAATGTCGAGCCCAGGACGTAGATAAAGATGATAGGTGTTTCCTAAAATGATTTGTGCCTTTATATCTTCTTTAAGTTCACGCATGTGAACGGCTTTGACCGTAGCTACTGTGCCGACAGGCATAAAAATTGGTGTTTCTATAACGCCGTGATCAGTAGTTATTTTTCCCGTTCGTGCTGCGCTATACGCATCGCTATGTTGAAGTTCAAATTGCATAATTATCTTTTTCAGCCTACAAAGGTAGTAAAAAATTGCGAGTTGTAATTCCTCTCTTTATCTGAATTCTATTTAGTGTTTTACTTATTTTAAACGCTTTACAGTACCGCTCCAAGAACAGCCAAAACAGTAGATGATTTCTAAATCAAAACCCTCTAAACTCTCTCCCAGATTGGTTGGTACGATTTCGTTTGTATGAGTCACATAAATAGCTCTACGCTCATTCAATTTATTTTTCACAAATAAGGCAGAAATGCCACAAGCGGGACATACATGTTTTTTCATAAATGACGAATTTATATAATAAAGGCTACCTTATAGTAAGATAGCCTTTATCGTTTATTAAAAGAGTGTTCCTTATTTTACGTCTTTCAAAGCAGCTTGTGCAGCAGCCAAACGCGCGATAGGTACACGGAAAGGTGAACAAGAAACGTAGTTCAAGCCAACACGGTGGCAGAATTCAACTGATGAAGGTTCGCCGCCATGTTCGCCACAAATACCACATTTCAAATCTGGACGAACAGAACGACCTTTTTCAGTGGCCATTTGTACTAATTGTCCAACGCCGTTTTGATCGAGAACTTGGAATGGATCATTCTTCAAAATCTTCATATCCAAATAAGCTGGTAAGAACGAACCGATATCATCACGAGAGTAACCAAAGGTCATTTGAGTTAAATCGTTAGTTCCGAAAGAGAAAAATTCTGCTTTTGAAGCAATACGGTTGGCAGTTAATGCCGCACGTGGAATTTCAATCATTGTACCAACTTTGTAGTCGATACTATCACCTACTTCTTCGAATAACGCCGCCGCCGTTTTACGGATAATATTTTCTTGATTCGTGAATTCGTATAAGATACCAGTCAATGGCACCATAATTTCTGGATAGGTTGTAACGCCTTCTTTTTTAAGTTCTAAAGCAGCACCTAAAATCGCACGTGTTTGCATCTCTGTGATTTCTGGATAGGTGTTACCTAAACGACAACCACGGTGACCAAGCATCGGATTAGCTTCGTGTAAAGCTTCTACGCGTTGACGTACGGTTTCAAACTGAACATTCATGATTTTAGCTAATTCACGTTGTTCTTTTTCTTCGTGAGGAACAAATTCGTGCAAAGGAGGATCGAGCAGACGAACAGTCACAGGACAATCTTCCATCGCTTTGAAAATACCTTTAAAGTCAGCTTGTTGGTAAGGTAGAATACGAGCTAAAGCAATACGACGATCGTCAGCATTTTCAGCTAAAATCATTTCACGCATCGCACGTATTTTTTCGCCTTCGAAGAACATATGTTCTGTACGGCACAAACCAATACCTACCGCACCAAAATTACGAGCAACTTGTGCATCGTATGGCGTGTCAGCATTGGTGCGTACAACTAAACGGGTGTATTTATCAGCTAATTTCATTAATTCGCCAAAATCTGAATCCAATTCAGCTTCTTGTGTAGCAACTGAGCCTAAATAGATTTCTCCCGTTGAACCATTCAATGAGATAAAATCACCTTCTTTCAATGTGATGCCATCTACGGTCATTGTTTTTTTGCCGTAATCGATCACGAGTGAACCTGCGCCTGATACGCAACATTTACCCATTCCACGAGCAACAACTGCAGCGTGTGATGTCATACCGCCACGAGCAGTTAAAATACCAGCAGCAGCAGCCATGCCAGCTAAATCTTCAGGTGATGTTTCCACACGAACCATGATGACACGTTCGCCTTTTGCATGCCATACGGTAGCGTCGTCAGCATTGAATACAATTTTACCAGATGCTGCACCTGGCGATGCTGCCAATCCTTTGGCAATAACACGAGCCTCTTTCAATGCTTTTTTATCAAAAACAGGGTGGAGGAGTTCGTCTAATTTATTAGGATCAACACGTAAAACCGCTTCTTTTTCAGTAATCATACCTTGACGAAGCATATCCATTGCAATTTTTACCATCGCAAATCCAGTACGTTTACCGTTACGTGTTTGTAAGAACCAAAGTTTACCTTCTTGAACGGTGAATTCCATATCTTGCATGTCGCGATAGTGGTTTTCAAGTTTTGTTTGAAGCGTATCCAATTCTATATAAATAGGAGGCATGGCTTCTTCCATGGAAGGAAATTTAGCAATACGTTCTTCTTCAGAAATGCCTGCTAATTTTGCCCAACGTTGTGAGCCAATTTTTGTAATTTGTTGAGGTGTACGAATACCAGCCACAACGTCTTCACCTTGTGCATTGATTAAATATTCACCAATAAATTGATCTTCACCTGTAGCAGCATCACGGCTGAAACATACGCCAGTAGCAGAAGTTTGTCCCATGTTACCAAATACCATTGCTTGAACGGTAACAGCTGTTCCCCATTCAGAAGGAATTCCCTCCATTTTACGGTAAAGAATAGCGCGATCATTCATCCAACTATCAAATACAGAGCTAATAGAACCCCATAATTGTTCGTAAACCGATTCTGGGAAGTCGTGTCCAGTTTGATTTTTAACAGCTGCTTTAAATCTAGCAACCATCTCTTTCAAATCTTCCACAGTTAAATCTGTATCTAAGTGTACGTTCTTTTCTTCTTTTAATTGCTCGATAATTTCTTCAAACGGATCAATGTCGTTTTTGTTTTCAGGTTTCATTCCTAAAACTACGTCACCATACATTTGAACAAAACGACGGTACGAATCCCATACGAAACGTGGATTACCCGTTTTTTTCGTTAAACCTTCCACAACGGTGTCATTCAAACCAAGGTTTAGAATTGTGTCCATCATACCAGGCATAGAAGCACGAGAACCAGAACGAACTGAAAGTAATAACGGGTTTTCAACATCACCGAATTTAGAATTCATCAATGTTTCGACGTCCGATACAGCTTTTTCGACTTCAGCTCTTAGCAATTCAATGACTTTCTCTTTGCCAATTTCGTAGTACTCCGTACATACTTCGGTTGTGATAGTGAAACCAGGAGGTACTGGCACACCTATCAAATTCATTTCAGCAAGGTTGGCACCTTTACCACCAAGCAGATTTCGCATTTCTGCTTTACCTTCAGCCTTTCCGTTTCCAAACGAATAAACTCTTTTCTTGTTGTCCATAAATGATTTTATATTAATTAAATAATGTTTTTTTTTGGAGTTGCAAAATTACACTTATTTTCTCAATTTATCAAGTCTATTTTGCCATAAAAGGTGATATGTTGAGTAAAAGATTGTTTTATATTTAACATTTTGAACACAACAAAAAAATAAAAGGCTCATAATTGATGAACCTTTTAAGAATAAGTAATAGAACCTTTTACCTTTTAGAGTGTGGGCAAACTCATCCCATTTATTTTCCGATAAAGGTCAAGCGCGTACACATCTGTCATGCCCGAAATGTAATCTAAAATAGATTGTATCCTATCATAAACTAACGGTGAACGCGTGTTGTACTGGGTAGGAATTCGATCTAAAATCTGTTTTGAATAGGCTTTTGTAGGATTCGATGTGGCTTCAATCAGATTTTCTAAGAGTTCTGAAATAATACGATAACCAGCCAATTCAATATCTAACACCTCTTGCGATTTGTAAATTTTGGAAACGGCAACTTTGACACACGTTTGATACGCTTTTTGTAGTGGCTCTGGAATGTGGTTAATGAGCGATTTGTTTAACTTTCCTGCCAATATGACGTTTTCATTTTCGACAAAAGCTTCGGCACAAGCATGTATCAAAACACCAATAACAGCTGAACGCAAATACGCAATTTGCTCGTTGGTATCTGTCACGAATTCAAATACTTGATTCAACGCTCTTTCTTGGCGATTTTCAGGAAGAAAAGCGAGTAACAGCTCTTTGGTTTCAGCCAAAGTTAGTAATCGCAACTTGTAAGCATCTTCAATATCCATAATTTCATAACAGATATCATCGGCAGCTTCTACCAAATAGACTAATGGGTGGCGTGCGTAGCGATTCGGAAATTCAGGATGTCGTATGAGTCCTAACTCTTTAGCAATACGTTCAAACGCCTCTTTTTCTGTTTGAAAAAATCCAAATTTAGTTTTTGTACTATCTGCATAACACGATTCGTAAGGATATTTCACAATCGACGCTAATGTACTGTATGTTAGTACAAAGCCGCCATTTCTACGCCCTTCGAATTGATTTGTGAGGAGACGAAATGCGTTTGCATTTCCTTCAAAACGTGTAAAATCACTCCATTGTTCAGGAGTTAATTGTGCTTGAAATTGTTTCCCTTTTTCCTCTGAAAAATAGGTAGCAATGGCATTTTCTCCAGAGTGTCCAAAAGGAGGATTCCCCAAGTCGTGCGCCAAGCATGCAGCGGCAACAATAGACCCGATTTCATCCATATTTTTTGGTAAATCAGGATTTTTCTCGCGTAAAAGCAGTGCTACTTCGTTGGCAATAGAGCGTCCAACGCATGACACTTCTAAACTGTGCGTTAATCTGTTGTGTACAAAAACGCTACCCGGCAATGGAAATACTTGTGTTTTATTTTGCAACCGACGAAATGGAGATGAAAATATAAGTCGATCGTAGTCGCGTTGAAATTCAGTGCGACCGTCGTATTTGGCCGTGTGGTATTGTTCCATCCCAAAACGTTTGGTAGAAAGGAGTTTATCCCATTGCATCATAATGATAGAGTAATTTGTTAGTTCATAAATGGAATCCAAAGATACTAAAAAACGCTCATAAATACTCGTTTATAAGGTGAATTGTTTCTTTAACGATTGGTTGAGTTCGTCGTAATTGGGAAAAATAGTGCGCATCAATTTTTTGAACCGTTCTCCGTGATTCATTTCGCGTGTGTGGCAAAGTTCGTGCACGATTATGAAATCTATCAACTCCTCAGGCAATAACATCAGGTATAAACTCAGGTTTATTTGTTTGTGTACAGAGCAACTTCCCCAACGTTTGTGAGCGCTATTTATCTTTACTTTCGAATAGTCAAAACCATATTTTTCAGCCAGTTTTTTCAGATGATTTGGGAGAAAGTTTACCGCTTCAATACGTAGAAAATGTGTTACTATTCGTTTGATAACTAATTGATTTTCTGCTTTTGTAAAATCCGTTTCAGGCTTGAAGTAGATGGTGAGTGTATTCTCTTTTCGTTGAGCGGCGAATGTGGTTTTCAGGTTATCTTTTGGTGCAAAAGTTACTGTAAAATTGTGCGTTTGTAAGATGGTTTCTGGTGAAAAGTTGAGCACACGCGAACGTGTTGCTATTTTTTGTTGCGCATTGAGTATCCATTCTGTACGCTCTTTCGAAAGAGGAAAAACTGTTCCAGATAACATGGGACTAACCGTTATACGTACTTTTTCAGGAGTGACACGAAAACTAACTCCTCGCGAACCATTTCTGGTACAAAGTTCTATGTTCCCAATTTCTGGATGTTGTATAATCGTTTTCATGACTTGCAAATGTACAAAAAAACTTCCAATTGAACTCAATAGGAAGTTTTTGTTAGAATGCTATGTTACGGCACATTATCGAACCACTAATCGAAAAGTTTCATTGATGTAATCGCCTTTTACTTTCACGATATAAAATCCGTTTGCGGCTTGGTTTAAGTTGATGGTTCTATTTTCTTGAGTGTAAACCGTGCCAATGCGAGTAGAGAAAAAGTGTTGTCCGCTACTCGTGTAAATGGTGACTTGTAAATTGTTATCTGCTTCTGTAAATAGGAGATTGAAGGAGCCATTATTTGGATTTGGATAGACCAAAATGGCATCGGGCATCGTTTCTAAATTCTGAATGGGCGTCGTTTCAATCACTTTCAACAAGCCTTCGTAAGCATCTATTTTTCCGTAACCCCACGTGTTGTTTGGACAAATTCCCGTGTAAATATCTGTACTAGAAGAAATTGATAATACTTCTCTAACTTTTTCAGGTGTTAAGTTTGGATTTGCTTCGAGCCATGTGGCCAACACGCCAGTGACAAATGGCGAAGCCATAGAAGTTCCACTCATGTAGGCCCAATAATAGGTGTCGCTTCCAATAGTTTTGGAGATTTTCCCACTCGCATTATTGATAGCATTATTTGTGTTTGGTATGGACGATATAATTGCATCTCCAGGAGCTGCAATATCGGGTTTGGTTCGTCCATCGGCTGTAGGACCTTTGCTAGAAAAATTAGCGATTCGGTTGACTTGAGAACCAACATAGCGAGCAAACGACGTGTAAGCTCCTACGCTAATTATTTTTTTGCCTGTTCCGCCAATTTCACCTACGGTTGATGCGGTTGTACCATTTTCCCAATAGAGCTCATATTCGCTTCCCCAAGCACGAATAGTGCCAGCAGTAGTTGCCGTGTATTTAATTCCCAATTTGTAACCACTATTTAGACTAAAATCACTTAAGTAAACTAATACATTTCCTTTTGCGTTCGTGCTATTTCTCCCTAATTCAGTATAAATATAGATATCACCACTTCCATAACTTGAACCGTAGTTAGAAGCTGTTAACGAATAATTAGCTGTCAAAGTTGCATTATATGAAGGACTAGTGTACTGGATAGTTCCCGCACTATTTGAGATAACTAGTTGGACTGCATATTTTTGATTGTTATCACCCCAAATATCTATAAAACTCGAATTATCATATCCTCTTTCGAAGGTCACATAGTCTATAGAGCTTTGGCTTGCACTTAATTGTTCTTCGCGGTACAATTTCATATTTCCTTCATTACCTGCTGAACCCACCAAAAGACGGCCAGCGCCTTGCATATTATCACAAGTTATATCAAATGTGGATGTTCCATCGTGTGGTCCCAGATGAACGCCTAAACTCATATTTACTACAGCTGGTTTGTTTACTTCTGTGGCATAATCGTAAATGTATTTTATTCCATTTGAAACATCTACATTACTGTTTCCGTAGCTAACCATCACAATATCTGCATCTTTAGCAACTCCGTAATAAGTGTTCTCTGAATAGGAACCTGCTGCTATGCCTGTGACATGTGTAGCATGTCCACTATTATCGCTTGGATCGTCGTATTGTGCCGCTTCGATAGTGGCTTTCGTGGTGTATTTTCTTCCATTTGTTTGATTCCAAACACGTTTGACGCGTAATGTCTTGTAATCATCATCTACATCATAAAAATTAATATGGTTATATTGAAAACCATAATCAACGACACCTACAATAACACCAGTTCCTAAAAATGGATGAGATAATTCTGTTCCTGCTTGAACTTTATCGACATGGCCAGAAACTCGTGCAAATGCCATCTTTTTTGTAACAGGTGTTCCAATTTCTATATATGCTACAAAATCTGATTCGGCAACTGCTTCTACTTGATTGATAGGGATTTTTACAGTGAGAATTGAGTCGAACGCATTATCTACAATCACGCCATACGTTTCTAAAAATGAAACATCACGCGTGTTTGCGTTTAAATAGATATAAGCTGAAACATACGACACATCGCTATGTGTTTTCAAACCAAAGTTGCTACGCAGTTTACTCCATTGCATCTCATTTTTGGTACTATTACGCGTGTCAATAAACCCACGAGAATAGGGTGATAATTTTGAAGATTGAGCTACTAACAAACTGCTCAAACATATTAGCAGAGATACTATTTGAATTCGTTTCATTATATAATACAAGTGGAATAGAGGATGATTTTAGGTAACTACAAATGTAGCTATAAATTTTTACGCTAACTAATTTTTCAGAAAAAAAAGAGCGTGTAATAGGTTACACGCTCTTTCTCATATGACAGTTTTTTGTAGTTATTGAACTAACAAACGGAATGTTTGACTGATTTTTTTACCAGTAATTTTCACAATATAAGCACCACTATTTACAGCGCCTAAATTAATATCAAGCGTTTCTTGAACGTTCACATTCCCGATACGTTTTGTCAATAGTTGTTGACCATTTATGGTATAAACTGACACCAATAGATTGTCATCAGTTTCTGTGAACAACACTTTAAACGAACCATTATTTGGATTTGGATAAACGATTATCGCCTCAGGCAT
>DATFIF010000138.1:0-7836 GCA_035270405.1 Paludibacteraceae bacterium
TGTTTTGGCTGTTGGTTGTGATACCTTATCGGAGCCAACAGATCCTATCGTGTTTGTATCTAAGCAATCTCTTCCAACTGGTCGTGCTTCTGCCTCTTCTTTTGTAGCTGATGGTAAAGCATATGTGCTTTGTGGGCGTTCTTCTACAGATAAAGCGTTGCGTGATTTTTGGATGTATCATCCCACAACTGACACCTGGACAGAATTAGATACGGTTCCGTTCTCCGGTCGTGTAAAAGCGATTGCCGAAGTGGTTAATGGCTCCGCTTATGTAGGACTCGGCTTTAATGGTCGTGTATATGCAGACAGTGCTTATTTACGCGATTTTTGGCGATATAATTTGCAAACGACTACGTGGATACGTTGTGCTGATTTTCCATCGCGCAATAGTGACGTGGTCGTTTCTTTTGTATATGGTTCAGAGATTTATGTTGCTTTTGGTTTTTATGATGGCTTTACACGCGATGTATATGCGTACGATACGCAGACGGATGTTTGGACGCATTGCGATGATGCATCGGCTTTTATGCGTGCTGGAGCTGTGAGTTGTAGTAATGGCGAAAACTATTTTGCAGGAACAGGTTATAATACCCGTAGCATGAATGATTGGTGGGAATTTTTTCCTGAATCACATACTTGGATTCGCCGTGCAGATATTCCCACTTCTGGCCGTATGTTTGCAGCTTCCGTGGCAGTCAATCAACGCATATATCTGTTGGGAGGACGTCATTTTGGCGGTACATTGACCACTGGTCGCTTGTTTGATGATCTGTTGGAATATGATATTGCTGCAGATAAATGGTTATTGCGTGGTCGTTTGCCGCGTGGTGGTCGCGAAAATATGGTCGCTTTTTCTATCGATGGAAGAGGTTATATAGGTTTAGGCGAAGATGCCAATGGAACTATTCTTAATGATTTGTACTCATGGCACGATTGATAAAAATAGGATTAGTTCTTATCTTTTTTTGCGCTGCTTTACCTAGTTTCGCTTGGAAACCTTGGCCGCTACCTATGGATTCGGTGGATACTCATTTGGATACTATTTTTTATAGTGGCGCTGTGCAAGCAGTCACTTCGTCGGGAATATATGCGCCATTTTGGTTGCAAACAAATCGCTATGGTTCGGTTTCGTCACAACCACATAGTGGAAATTTAAGTTTAGCGGTTGGCAAAGAGGCAACGCGACCCAATCGTTGGTACGATTATAGTTTTGGCGTAGAAGCTATTGGTCGAGTTGATACGAAAGGAGCGTCGCTCTTTTTTCAGCAATTATATGGTCATGTACGTTTGTATGTGTTTGATATTACCATCGGTATAAAACCTGAAATTTTGGGAAATCACGATGAGTTTTTGTCCAGTGGGGGATTTTTATTCTCACAAAATACACGTCCAATGCCGCGTATCACGATTGGGATTGAGCAGTATGTTCCAGTTCCATTTACGTATGGTTATTTAGAGGTAAAAGGCGGATTGACGCATGGTTGGTTTACCGATAATGTGTATCTTAAAAACTCTTTTTTACATCATAAATTTATTGGATTACGTGTAGGTGGAAATTTACCAGTGACTGTTAATTATGAGTTTCATCATGCCGCTCAATGGGGCGGATTTTCACCAGTATATGGCGAATTAGGATCTTCTTTTAAAGATTGGAAAACTGTATTTTTGGCGCAGTCTGGCGGAACCATGAATAACGACCAAATAAATGCGTACGGTAATCATTTGGGCTCGCAAAATCTAGGTTTGGATTTGAAAATTGGTGCGTGGAGCGTTTCGACTTATTGGCAAAATATTTTCGAGGATGGACCGATAAAACCTATTTGGGAAGCTATGAATATTTCGGATGGCGTTTGGGGTATTTCTATTAAGCAGACTCAATTTCCATTTGTGAGTGGCATTTTGTATGAATTTATCAATACAACGGATCAATCTGGCCCTTTTCATGATAAAGATGGTCTGGTTTTTGGTGGAAACGATTCGTATTTTACAAATAGTGTCTATGCGAATGGATGGAATTATTATAATCGTACGTTAGGAACGCCGTTTATCACATCACCCATTTATAATACCGATGGCAGCATTGCCACGCTCAACAATCGTGCGTCGGCGCATCATCTTGGTATTAAAGGTGATATTTTCGGCTTTCAGTATCGCACGTTAGTATCGTATGCTAAGAATTATGGTCGTTATGGCGATGGTGATGCTTTGAAATCAACTAATACGGCAATTTTATTAGAAGTCAAAAAACAAATTCCTCAAGCATGGAATTTAGATTTTTCTCTTTCGTTCGGAGCGGATATTGGTACACAATTTGGTAATTCTTATGGAGTTATGTTTTCAATCGCTAAACGCGGACTAATTTGGGAGTATTAAATTTATGCAGAAATTACACATCATAACGCCTGTTAAGGATTCGTGGGAAACAACACGCCAGACAGTAGAAGCGATAGCTCAATCGGAGATTTTGGTAGATTACGTTTACACGATTTACAATGATTTTAGTAGTGATGAAACGACAGCTGCGCTTGTTGAAATTACTAAAAAACATGAGTTCGAATTGATTAATCTAGCGTCTGTTACCGATCATCCTTCTCCGAACTATTTGTTGATATTACAACTAGCGCAACAACGAGCTGTAGCCGAAAATGCCCATTTGTTGATTGTGGAGTCAGACGTGGTAATAGAGAAAAACACCATTCAAAAACTGATGGACGCTTTGCAGAATAGTGAACGAATTGGTATGGTTGCCTCCGTTACGGTTGATAAAGAGGGTGTGGTCAATTTTCCCTATTTGTATGCTCAAAACTATTCATTGAAAGATGTAGAAACCAAAAAACGACTGAGTTTTTGTTGTACAGTATTGAGTGCTCCGTTTTTAAAAATATTCGATTTTAAAACTTTAAATCCTGAAAAATCGTGGTATGATGTGTTTATTTCTCATCAATCGCTTGAATTAGGTTTTAAAAATTGTTTACTCATGACTGCGCCCGTTTTGCATCAGCCACACAGTAGTCGTCCGTGGAAACAATTAAAATATACACATCCTTTAAAATACTATTGGTTGAAATATACCAAAGGACTTGATAAAATTTGATGACAACAGTTTCTGTTATAGTGCCCGCCTATAATGCCTCTGCTTTTTTAGAAGAGACAATCGATTCCATTTTGGCATCTACTTACTCTGATTTAGAGGTGGTGATTGTCGACGATGGTTCGTCTGATAATACGTGGGCTTTGGCGCAAGATTTGGCAACTAAACACAGTCGAGTGCGTGCTTTTACTCAGCCAAACAAAGGGGTTTCTGCTGCTCGCAACAAAGCGTTGAGCGAAGCTACAGGAACGTATATATTGCCCATTGATGCAGATGATTTAATTAGTCCGACTTATATTTCCGATGCTGTACAAGTGCTTGATAACCAGTCGGATGTAAAGGTTGTATATGCTAAAGCAGAGTTTTTTGGTATGCGACAAGGTGCTTGGAAATTACCACGGTATAGTTTACACAAATTGGCGATGCATAATCAGATTTATGTGAGTGCTCTCTATCGTAAAAAAGATGCGCTGGAGTTTGGTGGTTATTGCGAAACTATTTTAGGACGTGAAGATTGGGAGTTTTGGATTTCGATGCTTAAAATTGGTGGGGAAGTTGTCCAATTAAATCAGGTTGGATTATTTTATCGTATTCACGAGCATTCAAAACGTATTAGTGATAGACAAAATAAAGCGGAACGCATCGCGCTGCTTAACGAACGTCATCTTGATTTTTTCTTGCGTGAGTTGCATGGTCCGTTACGTCATCGCCGATCTATGTCGCCACTTATCAATAGGGTAGTGAATGTTTGGAAATCCACAACCTTTCATGTTACTCCAGCTTATAACCATTTTGGATTATTTGTGGCTCGTTTGAATCACGAATTTTCGACTAAAGGGAGCGTTTTATACCAAAAACGAAATGTATTGAAACGCTTTATAGTGGAAAATAGTTCTGTTGTGGTCAAAGCATTCAAGACTCCGAGTTTTTTCAAATCAATTATTTATGGCTGGTTTCGTAAATCGAAAGCTAGACGTTCGTTTGAGTACGCAGTACATTTACAACATGCAGGTATAGGAACGCCTGCGCCCATTGGCTATCTAGAATGTCGCACTTTGGGATGTTTGACCACAAGTTATTACGCTTCTGCGGAATCTACTTGCACACACACTTTTAATGATTTAATTGGAAATTCTACTTTCCCTTATCGTGTAGAAATTTTGCAGGCGATAGGTCAATTTACAGCGCATTTACACGAACACGGTATTCGTCATGGTGATTATTCGGGAGGAAATATAGTGTTTGAATATCGCGAAGGCAAAGTAGCGATTGAACTGATAGATTTAAATCGTTTAAAATTTGGTAAAGTTGGTTTATTAGATGGCTCTCGTAACTTTGAACGATTAAATATAGATGCCGAAGCCCTACGGATTATGGCTAAAACTTACGCAGAAGCTCGGCATTTTGATGTGCAAGTCTGTACAGATTATATCCTTCAAATGAGGTGGAAAAAACACGTTAAGCAACAGATTACGAACTTATGATTTCAATTATTGTTTGCTCAAAATATAATCAATTAGAGGACGCATTTATCAAGAATATTGCGTCAACTGTCGGTGTGGCTTATGAATTAATTCACATCGACAACTCAAAAAATGATTATTCTATTTTTTCAGCTTATAACGAAGGCGTTCAGTTGGCTAAACACCCTTATGTGTGTTTTGTGCATGAAGATGTTTTAGTTCGCACAATTAATTGGGGTGAACTAATTGTGTCGCATCTCGAAAATCCCGAAGTCGGAATTTTGGGCGTTGCTGGTGGTGATGTGATGACTCCTGTGCCGACAGGATGGTACGCCTTAAATTATTCCATGCATCTTATTCAATCAAATTGCGATGGAAGTGAGTCAGAGCATCTACTTTTCCCTTTGAATTATGCAGAAAAAAAGCGTTCGGTAGCACTGCTCGATGGCGTATTTTTGTGCATGCGTAAAAAGATATTTGAACAGATTCGATTTGACGAAAATCTAACCGGATTTCATGGGTATGATTTGGATATTTCTGTTCAATCTTTGTTGGCTGGCTATAAGAATTATGTGATATACGATGTGTTAATCGAGCATTTTTCTAAAGGTGTTTTTGGTTGGAATTATTATAAAGCGTTGATTTACATCACTCAAAAATGGGAAAAAGAGTTGCCTTTATTTGAATCATCCGTTACTACAGAAGAAAGAGAGCGATTTATGCTACGCAAATCACGCTGGTTAAACCGTCTGTGTAAAGTGTTGGTGCGTGCAAAAGTGCCCTCTTCTGACATTCATAAAACGATGCGTTATTACACAAATCTTGTGGGAACTTTTGGTGATAAGGTAAAACTGTATGTGTTGCCAATGCGCATTGTATTCATTCGCGTAACCTCTAAAATCAGAAAAAAATCAGTATGAAATCCGTAGCCTTAGTCGAGTTATTTCCCTATCACAGTGAATGCTTGTATGCGCAATTGTTGTTTTTGCAAGGGCATGCACGTGTTATTTTAATTTGCGATGTTCGCTTAAAGCCGATTGTCAAAACATTTGGAGCCATTTATGACAATTGTTTACTTTTTGATTTTAGAAAATTATCGTCATTGTTCAAATTGCGTTCCTATTTAATTCGAAGTAAAATTGATACGGTTATTCTCAATACGGCTCAAGGGAGCGTGCCTTTAAAATTCATGTTATTGCCCTTCCCTAAACGCTTGCATTTTGTCGGAATTATACATGAAACTCAAAAGTTGACGGATAGTTTTGGGCAACGTTTAATTAGTCGAAAGATGAAATCGTATTATGTGTTGGCTAATTATGTCAATAAATTATTTCCTCCTAACTTGGGATTGCAGCATCAATTTTTTACGCCTTCATTTTATCCCGAATTTTCTATTGCAGAGTTACCCCACAAACAAGATGACATCTGGATATGCATTCCTGGTGCCATTGAATCTAAACGTCGCGATTACGACTATTTATTGAAATTAGCAAAACATCCAGCTTTAAATGAGCGTGTTAAGTTTATTTTGCTCGGAAACGCTTCGTTAGGCGAGGGTGCTTCTTTTATTCAAAAAATAGAACAGCAGCAGTTAAAACATCGGTTTATATATTTTCAGGAGCGTGTTTCGGATGAGGTCTTTTATTCGTATCTCAAGGTCGTTGATTATTTATTACCATTGATTCATCCCGAGGCTCATGGTGCTGGAGATTATACCAAAACCAAGATTTCAGGGATGTTCCCGTTATCTCTGGCGTTTCAAAAAACGATGTTGTGCCATACCCTGTTTTCAAAAGTTGACGGTTTCGATTACAATGTTTTATTTTATGCTGACAGCGGCCAATTAGTCGATATTATCAATAAAGGTAAGAAAGTAGAATATGTTCACCCTGTTGATTTCGAAAACAATCAATCACGTTATTTGAGTTTATTATGAATACAATTCCCGTAAAAGTTCTCATTCCTATTTATAAAAACGATTTAAATAAGTATGAACAAATCGCTTTAAAACAGTGTTGTAATGTGCTTTCTGGTTATCCAATTGTATTTGTAAAACCTCTATCTTTGGACATTACGCCTTGGTTGGAGTTGTACCCGAATTGTACGAGTGAGTCGTTTGACGATCACTTTTTTCAAGGCATTGCTGGTTACAATGAATTAATGCTGAGTACGCTTTTTTACGAGCGTTTCTTGGATTCGACCTATATTTTAATTCATCAATTGGATGCCTATGTTTTTGAAGACAAATTGATGAATTGGGTCAATAAAAATTACGATTATGTAGGTGCACCTTGGATACTAAAACCAAAATATCATCGTTTTTATTACCGTGTTTTATTGGCGATGAGAGCTTTTGGTTACTGGCTTAAAAATGAACCTTTTAATTTACGAATTATTGGTGATAAGGTTGGAAATGGCGGATTCTCGTTGCGACGCGTGGCATCTCATTACCGTGCCACCAAACAACACGCTGAAACTATCCACTATTTTTTAGATAAAAGCACTACTCACCAGGAATTTAATGAAGATGTTTTTTGGGCTACTCAAAATCCAAATTTTGTATATCCTACTTGGCAAGAAGCCATGGCTTTTGCTTTAGATACTTATCCCGAAATAGGTTACGAGCTATTGAACCATCAAACTCCTTTTGGTTGTCATGGTTGGACTCGTCCTAAAACGTTCGCTTTCTGGCAAGAAAAAATTAAAAATAATGGTTAATAATTTTTTTGAAAAATTAAAATATACTGTATGGAAAAAATAATTAAGAGAGTCAATTTTTTAAATTTATTCGCTTGTTGTTGGCTGCTTGTTCGAGTTTTATTCTGGAATACTGATTTACCATACTGGTTTGAATTTGGTGGTTTATATCTTTTTTTTACAACTTTTGTGGTTGAGATTTTGCTTGAAAAGCGATGGCGTAATCTACATTGGAATAAAACATCCATGTATTTTTGTTTATTTTTTGTCTTTTTTATTTTAGGTGTTGTGTATGCTCCTTTTGACGGTTCGGAATATTTCAAACATCATATGGAAGCCCGTTACTCTTTATTGGGATTTAGCATTGTTGGTATATTTGGAATAAATAAATATTATAAGTTGTCGTATTTATTCAATGTGATGATTATTTCTTCATTTTTGGCTATTTTATATTTAGTGTTTTTTAAAATTGGGATGTCGGAGTTTGTAACTTCTCCTGAACGTTCTTTGCTTTTTAAAAATGCTAGAATCGCAGCAGTAAATGCGCATATGGGCTTTAATTTATACTTGAATCTGTCTCTGGTT